>DASXOV010000083.1:0-2637 GCA_036494005.1 Pseudonocardiaceae bacterium
GCCGCCTTCCATCATCGTGCCTACGCCAGGTTGGCCATTTCGCACGGCGTATAGTTCGTTTTTACACGCGGATGTTCGGACCGCCCGCTGCGGATCGTCCGCGTATCTCATGCAAGCGCTCCGGCTGTCGCACGGGTCGCATCCTCGGTAGCTTGCCCAACGTAAGGAGGGCACGATGTCCACCGACAGAACCCGCAACGGAACGCAGCCCGCCGTTGTCTCGAGCGATCCACGCGCAACGCGCCAGGACCCTCGCCTCACGGCTCGCGGCCGGCAACCGGCTGCGGATCCGACCACGTCGGACCCCGCCGGCATCCCATCGACTGGCGACAGTCTCACCGCTGAACGAACCGAACGCCGCCGCCAACGGACCGCGACGCGCCAAGCACGCACCGCGAGCAAGCCGAGCGCAGCCCGGCGCCGCGACCCCACCACCGAGTCGACCAGTGGCCTGACGCCACCGAGGCCTCTGACCTACATCAGTGAGTAGGGGCGCCGGCGGGAGGCTAGTGACGCCTGTTGCGGTTTGATCACTGAGTGGCTGCTGGACGGGGAAAGCCCCGCAAGCGCGGGGCTTTCCGTCCGACGTTGCCGTCACAGTTCCGGGTGTGAAAGAGAAACCGGCGACGGCTGACAGTGATCACCCAGGGGGTGCGTGTGGGTAACGATCCCAGGCGCGCCGGACGGATCGAGGTTCGGGCCGACGATCCGGGGTTGACGGGGCATGGCGGGCTGGTAGTGATCGGCGATCTCGCCGAGAAGCTGGACCTGATCGCCGTGATCGACACCGAGCTTGACCGGGAGCGTCGGGCGCGGCCGGTGAAGGTGCGCCGCCGGGGCGCATCGCCGGGCGAGCTGGTGGTCAGTCTGGCGGAGTGCCAGCTGGTCGGTGGCGCGTGCTTTGATCATCTGGCCGGTCAGCGGGCTGACACCGCGGGGGCGGAGTTGCGCGCGGTGGTGGATGTGCCCTCACCGCCGGCGGCGTTACAGAACGCCAAGCGGTTTCGCCGCGTGCACTGCCAGCGGGTCGAGCGGGCGATGAGCCGGGCCGGTGAGCGGCTTGACCAAGCGCTCGGGCGCGATCCGGGAGCGCCGATGACGGTCGACCTCGACGCGACGCAGATCACCGTGTACGGTCGTCGGAAGGAGGGCGCGGCCCGCTGCCGGACCGGGCAGCTGAGCTACGCGCCGCACGTCGCGTTCTGGGCCGAGCGCGGGCGGGCGCTCACCGCGGAGCTGGTCGGCGGCAACCAGGAGCGCCTGACCGGCGCCGGGTGCGCGCGGATCGCCTCGCGCGCGATCGGCCTGCTGCCCGACGGCCACGGGCCGGTCACGATGCGGATCGATTCGGCCTACTACGCGATCGAGCTGCTGGACCGCCTGCGCACCCAGCACGCGCGGTTCACGGTGTCGGTGCCGCGCAACCAGGCGATGTGGACGGCGCTGGCCCGGATCCCCGAGACCGCCTGGACAGACGCGCTGGAGATGCCGGGCGCGCAGGTCGCCGAGACCACCTACAGGCCCGGCGGCTGGAAGCATGAGCCGCTCCGCTTGATCGTCCGCCGGGTCCCGTTCACCTCCTCCCAGATCGCCCGCTTGAAAGGCTCGCGCAGACTTCAGACGATCCATCCCGAGCAGCTGCAGATGGCGCTCGATGGGCAGACCGACTCCGTCTACGGCTACAGCTTCATCCTCACCGACATCCCCCACCACCACACCGCGTGGGTCGAGCACTACCACCGCCACCGCGCCCAGATCGAAGAGCGCATCAAGGACACCAAGACCGGCCAGGCGCTCCGCCACCTCCCCTCCGGCGACATCAACGCCAACCGCGTGTGGCTGACCGCCAGCCTGCTCGCTCTGAACCTCACCGCCTTCTGCTGCGATCTGTCGCCCGCGGCCGCCGCCAGCGGACACGCACCCGAGCGCACGCCACTGCGCCGCCACGCCGCAACGCTGCGTCGAATCCTGTTCAACATCCCCGCCCGCATCATCCGCACCGGACGGCGAATCATCCTGCGCCTCCCTGTCGGCCATCCACACGCCGACGCCCTCCAGGCCACGCTCGACACGATCTACGCGCTCCCGCCACCCTGACCCTCACGCCGAACGCCGCACAGCACCCACAGCCGCTGTGCTACCCGACCACCCGGGCGGCCCAAGCGACCCACAAACCACCAGCGGCGACACGATCACCACCGCACCGGTGACCAATCACCGCACTCCACGACCACGATGCCACCCCGCCGACACCCCGGCAACAACCACGCCCAACACTCCGCTACCCAAACCGGACTGCCCGACCGTTATTCACTGAAGTAGGTCTGACAGGCGAGCGACCCACTGGGTCGCGGTCGCGAACTGCACTCACTGACCGGCGAGGCAAGCGCGGATCGAGAGGGCGATCGCGAGGTGCGTCTTGCCGGTTCCGGGATCGGTCGCCGCGGCTACAGGAGCGTGTCGTCGGGACCGCCCCAGATGACATGACCGCGTGGGCGTCCGGCGCACGTCTGTGCCGGCGGCTCGCCTATCGGTCGTCCGATGACGTGGCAAAGCCGTGGCGAGGGAGAGTCCTCCGCTGAGACGCGTGCGAGACGGGCGGCGCCGGTCGCGAGGAGTGGGTCGCTGCTAACCGAT
>DASXOV010000084.1:0-36256 GCA_036494005.1 Pseudonocardiaceae bacterium
GGGGACGGGTCACACTCCAGCAAGTGTAAACACAATTGCAAGACACTACACTAGGTAGCGACGTCGGACATTGACGTCTCTTCGGAGTTGACGCATTGTTCAGAATTCCCGGCCGTCGAGCCGGATCGGCTGGAAGTCGCTACCGACCTGGATGCGCCGAACCCAACGACAGCGCTGCCCGGGCGAACGCAGTGCCACCGCCGCGACCACAGCAACGATGCCCACCGCTTCCAACCCCCTCGGCACCTGTCCCAGGACCAGCAGCCCCACTACCGGCGCGACAGCGGGCAGCAGCGCGAGCAGCAGCGCGAACCGCGCGCGGCCGACGCGGCGCAGCACCACCTGGTCCAGCGCATAGGGCAGCACCGTGGACAGGACGCCCACACCTACCGCAAGGACCAGCAGACCCAGGGAGCCCCACACCGGCCCGGCCCCCAGCGACAGCGGGCTCAGGAGCACCGCGGCGATCGTGAAGCCGACCGCCATGTCGTCCAACCCGTTGCCCCCGCTGGCCACCTGCTTGCCGAGCACGATGTATGCGGCCCACATCACCGCGGCCAGCAGGGCCAGACCGAACCCGGTGGGGCTGCCGGTCAGCCGCACGTCCGCGATGAGAACCACGCCGGCCCCGGCCAGCAGCAGCGCCCCGCCATCGCGCCGGCTGCGGGAGCCCAACGCCCCCACCGCGACCGGGCCGCAGAACTCCACCGCCACCGCCGTTCCCAGCGGCAGCCGGGCGATGGCCTCGTAGAACGCGACGTTCATCACCCCGGTCGCAAGCCCGAAACCACCCGCAAGGACCAGCCGCCTGCCCCGCCATGCGGCTCGATCGGGGCGCCGCCAGGCGAGCAGGACCAGCGCGGCGACCAGCATCCGCAGCCAGGCCGCCCCCGCCGGATCGAGCCGGTGGAACAGCAGCACAGCCAGACCCGCGCCGAGGTACAGAGAAACGCCCCCTAGGACGAACAGCGCCGGGGCAGGCACACCCAGATGTCGCACTTGGGCGCGCAGTGTGTCCACAGGCCCGATACTCCCTCACTCGTGCTCACTCTTGCGCGAGTGGAACGTGACCGCCCAGAGTGAGGTACTAGTGAGGTACAGCACGTGACGGCTGTCGCCACGATTGCGGGAACACGACGTGAACGACGTTCGTCTGGAACAGTGGAGCCCTGGGATCCGATCTCAGGGTTTGAAGGGTCGGTGGCGTGAGCATCGCAGCCGCGATGGTCGCAGCCGGTTGACCCGGTTCGGTCGTATCGACCGGACCAGGACGGAGGGAGATGCCATGACCACCACGCTCACCCGCCCCGAACTGACCGCTTCGGACCGTTGCGACCGGTGCGGTGCAGCCGCCCGCGTCCGGGCAGTGCTGCCCTCAGGCGGAGAACTGTTCTTCTGCAATCACCACGCCCGCGAGCACGCCTCGAAGCTCAAGGCGCTGTCTGCGGATATTCAGGCCGGCGAGGCCTGACCTCGCAGCCGGTTCGCAAGTACCCGCACCGGGGCGGGGACCTGAGTCAGGTCCCCGCCCCGGCGTCGTACGGGGCGGCCGGGCACCGGCACGCGCTCACGACCGGCGCAAGTATGCGATCCGCTCCTCGATCTGTTCAGCGGTGGCCATCGCAATGGGCGGCCCACCGCACGCGGTGCGGATCTCCTGATGGATCGCGCCGTGCGGGCGGCCGGTGCGGTGGTGTGCCACGGCGACCAGTGCGTTGAGCTCGCGGCGCAACGCGATCAGCCGCTCCCGCACGGTCGGCGGGCGAATCGGCGCCGCGGGTGCCAGCGGCGTCGCTGACGATGCCGCTGAGCGCTCGGTGGCCCGCTCCAGCTGCTGCTGCTGGCGGCGCTGCAGCAGAGCGCGCATCTGGTCCGGTTCGAGCAACCCGGGCAACCCCAGATAGTCCTGCTCCTCGTCGGTGGTGGCGAACGCAGCGGTGCCGAACGATGAACCGTCATAGATGACCTGGTCCAGCTCGGCGTCGGCACCCAGCGCGGTGAACGAC
Organism: Pseudonocardiaceae bacterium; assembly: GCA_036494005.1. Classification (GTDB taxonomy): domain Bacteria; phylum Actinomycetota; class Actinomycetes; order Mycobacteriales; family Pseudonocardiaceae. The sequence goes on from DASXOV010000084.1 coordinate 2,007, forward strand.
CGGTCCTCCTCGCCCGGCTCGTCGCGCTGCGCGTCGGCCTGGGCAAGCAGATCGTCGTCCCAGCCCTCCCCGGCCCGGTGCGGCGCGCCGAGCACGTGGTCACGCTGTTCCTCCAGCTTGCTGGCCAGCTCCAGCAGCACCGGGACGCTGGGCAGGAACACCGTGGCGGTCTCCCCGGTCCGTCTCGACCGCACGAACCGGCCCACCGCCTGGGCGAAGTAGAGCGGGGTCGAGGCGGAGGTCGCGTAAACGCCGACCGCGAGCCTGGGCACGTCGACGCCCTCTGAGACCATCCGGACGGCCACCAGCCAGCGCTCGCCGGAATCGGCGAACCTGGCGATGCGCCCGGATGCGCGGGGATCGTCGGACAACACGAGCACCGGTTCCCGTCCGGTGATCCGGTGCAGGATTCCGGCGTAGGCCTTCGCGGCGGTGTGGTCAGTGGCGATCATCAGACCGGCGGCGTCGGGTACCGCACCCGCGCGAAGCTGGGTCAGCCGGGTGTCGGCGGCGGCCAGCACCGCCGGGATCCACTCCCCTGCCGGATCCAGCGCGGTGCGCCAGGCGCGGGCGGTGTGCTCGGCGGTGAGCGGCTCCCCCAGCCGCGCCGAGTACTCCTCCCCCGCGCTGGTCCGCCAGCGGGCCTCGCCGGAGTAGGCGAAGAACACCACCGGACGGACCACCCCATCGGCTAGGGCCTCGGTGTAGTCGTAGGAGTGATCGGCGGCCGACCGCAGCGCACCGTCCGCGTCCAGCTGGTAATTGATGAACGGGATCGGCGTGTCATCGCTGCGGAACGGGGTGCCGGTCAGCGCCAGGCGGCGCACCGCCGGAGTGAACGCCTCCCGCACCCCGTCACCCCAGCTCCTGGCGTCTCCGGCGTGATGGATCTCATCGAGCACCACCAGAGTGCGACGTCCCTCGGTGCGCACCCGATGCAGCGCCGGGTGCGCCGCGACCTGGGCGTAGGTGAGCGCCACGCCATGATAGTCCCGGGAGGTGGCGCCCGCGCTGTTGCGGAAGTCGGGATCCAGCGCCAGGCCCACCTCCGCCGCGGCCGCCGCCCACTGGTGCTTGAGGTGCTCGGTAGGTGTGACAACCGTCACCGCATGCACCGTGCGGTCGGCCAGCAGTTCGGCGGCCACCCGGAGCGCGAAGGTCGTCTTGCCCGCACCGGGGGTGGCGACCGCGAGGAAGTCCTGTGGCGCGGCCTTCAGGTAGCGGGTCAGCGCCCTGCGTTGCCAGGCGCGTAGTGGCCGGTGGGAGGAAGCGGCGTCGGCCGCGGTCTCGGCGGGGCGGGACACAGCGACTGACGCACTCCTTCCTCGGAAATCCCCCGATTGACTCGCCGTCAGCGGCGAGCCGAACCCGGCTCGCCCGACCGCTCACGGCTGTCGAACGCACGTTAGCCGCGGACGTCCGGCATGTTCATCGCAGGGTCAGGCTGCGCCCAGTACCACTAATGGACCATCCTGGGTCACGACATGGACATCTCTCCCGACGCCCGCGCCGCCGGCACGTCCTGCGCTGAGGCCGCGCCCGCCACCCCGGAGCAGGCCCGGCGCGGTCCGTTCGCGCTGATCTGGCGGACCCTGGTGAAGGCCTGGGACGACGGGATCTTCGGGATGTCCGCCCAGGCGGCGTTCTGGATGACGCTGTCTCTGCCGCCCTTGCTGCTGGGGCTGCTGGGCAGCCTGGGATTCGTCTCGAAGTTGTTCGGCCGCGATGCGATCGACCTGGTGCAGCGGGAGATCCTGCAGTTGGCGGCGACCGTGTTCACCCCGACCGTCGTCGACCAGATCATCCGGCCGACCGTGACCGACATCCTGACCAAGGGCCACAGCTCCCTGGTCTCCGTCGGTTTCGTGCTCTCACTGTGGGCCGGCTCGTCGGCACTCGCCTCGCTGGTCGACTCGATCACCGCCGCATACCACCAGCACAACGTGCGCAACCCGGTGTGGCAGCGCACCTTCGCTCTGCTGCTCTACGTGGTTCTGCTGATGGGGTCGGTTTTCGTACTGCCCCTGGTCGCGCTGGGGCCGGGTGTGCTCCCCGACCTGTTCCCCACCTCGACCCGGCCCACGGTGGCCCATCTGGTCGGCGTCTTCTACTACCCGGTGCTGGCGGCACTGCTGGCGCTCGGCCTGGCCACCTTGTACAAGATCGTGCTGCCGAACAAGCTGCCCTGGCACCGGGGGCTTCCCGGCGCCCTGCTGGCGATGGTGGTGTTCCTGGTCTCCAGTGAGACGCTGCGGCGCTACATAGCCTGGGTGACCGGCACCGGGTACACCTACGGTGCGCTGGCCACTCCGATCGCCTATCTGCTGTTCTCATTCTTCATCGCGATGGCGCTCGTGCTGGGTGCTGACTTCAACTTCGTGATCGAGGACATGTGGCCTGCCCACGCCACCCGGCGGGAACGACGGCGCGGCCGGCGGCTGGGGATGGCTCGCCTCGCGGAGCGAACCCGTCAGGACAGCGCCCAGCGGCCCGAGTCCGAGTCCGGGCCCCCCACTCGCGACACCACGGGTCGCCACACCAGGCCGTTCGACGCACCGTCGCCCGCGGACACCACGGGCACCGTCGAACTGCCGCGTAACGGACAACGGGACACCGGGCTCAGAGAAGCCACCAACACCAACACCGCCTCCGACCCTCCCGGTCCCGGCCCGGATCACTGACACCCACGGCCGGAGCGGGATCGGTCAGTGGGCTCACGGTCAGATGAACCGGGTGGCCCGCGCAGGCGAAGGACCGGTGACGGGTCGTCCTGCCCGCGATGACCGAGGAGGGGTCCGATGTCCTTCGACATCGCCGCCTACAGCGCCGAAGCCCACCGGGTGGTCGACGACGATGTCGACTACACCGCCTTCGAACACCGGCCGCTGTCCGGCCGGGCACTTCGGGCGCTGCAGTACATGTCCGACGTCGAGAGCCACACCATCTGCTACCTGAGAGACCTACTGGTCACCCCGTCGCACCAGGACCCGAAGATCACGACATTCCTCACCATGTGGGCCTACGAGGAGTACTGGCACGGGGAGGTGCTGGACAAAGTGCTGGCCGCGCACGGCAAGAAGGTGGGCGCCGAACGGATCCGCGGTATCCGGCGCGCGCAGGGGCCGGGCGATCGATTCGCCCCGGTGCTGCATGCGCTGGCGGCCAACCTGGTCGGTGAGGACTTCATCGCGGTGCACATGACCTTCGGCGCGATCAACGAGTGGTCCACGCACGCCGGTTACGGCCGCCTGCTGGCCAAGGAGAACCATCCCGAGCTGACCAAGGTGGTCGGCCGCATCCAATGGCAGGAGACCCGGCACGTGGCGTTCTACACCAGCCAGGCGCGCGAGCGACTCGCCCGTTCCCGAGTGGCCAGGGTGCTCACCCGATGGGTACTCAAGACCATGTGGACCCCGGTCGGTTCGTCGATCATGCCGCGCTCGGAGACCGCGTTCCTGCTGCGTTATCTGATGGGCGGCGTGGACGGCGCGAAGATCATCCGGCAGCTGGACGAGAAGATCGACCGGCTGCCCGGCCTGAACGGGCTGCACCTGGTCAGCCGTGCCGCCGGGAACCACGGAGTGGGACCGCGGGCCGGCCGGCCCGGGCTGGGTGGACGGTTGGGGTCCGCGGTGGGGACCCTGCTGGGCTCGCCGGCGCTCAGCCGCTGACCGACCCGCGGTGGTAAGTCACCAACTCGCCGGGTCCATCGGCGCCGGTCGCGGCCACCCGGGCGAGCAGATCCGCTCCAGCTCGCCCGCCGATGCACGCCAGCGCCGCCGCGTCGAGCTCCACCCGGAAACCCGTCCGGCCCAACAGCCGGACCCGCAGGTCACGCACCGGAACCCGGTGTTCGGCGAGGTGGCCGCGCACGGCGAGTTCAGCGCGCTCCACCAGGCCCAGCCGCCCGACCGACACCGGCAGCCCGACCGCGATACGAGAGGCCAGGCACGGGGTGCTCGGCTTGTCCTGCACCGGCAGGCCCCAGTACCCCGCCAGCAGCCGCACCGCGTCCTTGGTGGCACCCACCTCGGCGAGCGGCTCGTGCACGCCGAGTTCGATCGCCGCGCGCAACCCGGGACGGTGCGCCGCGCGCCGGTCGTCGAGGTGGGTGCCGGTGGCCACATGGGGCAGCCCGCGACGCCGCGCCAGGCCCCGCACCGCGGTCAGGACGGCCTGTTTGCAGAAGTAGCAGCGATTACCGGCATTGGCCCGGTAGCCGGGATCGGCGAGTTCGTCGGTGTGCAGCACCACCAACTCCACGCCGATCTTCTCGGCGAGCCCGCCCGCGGCGGAGAGTTCGGCGCGCGCCAGGCTGGGCGAGTCCGCGATAGCGGCCAGTACGGTGCCGTCCCGGAGCGCCCGGACGGCACCGGCCAGCACGACGGCCGAGTCCACCCCACCGGAGAAGGCCACCACCAGGCCGCCCAGCCCCCGCAGCCGTTCGAGCAGCGCCGCGGCGAGAACGGCGGCGTCGAGGTGTGCGGCGTCGCCGACGGAGTCCGCAGTAGGCATCGCCCACGATCCTTCCAGACCCCACGATCCTTCGAGAACGTTGTCACCAGCCCTGACCACGTGGCCCCGCGTGAGATAGTCCCCGCCGTGGCCACCCCCGCCCAGGACCCCGCACCCGACCCGGCGCCGGACCCCGGCGAATGCCCGGGCGACCGGTGGCGGATCGGCGAGATCGGTGACATCGCGCGGCTGGACCTGGACCGCAGGCACCGCACCGCCATCCCCGAGGTCGTCTTCGCGCAGGGCAAGACCGAGGAACAGACCCTGCGACTGCTGGCCGCGCAGCGAAGCGCCGACCCCGGGTTTCCCGCGCTGGCGACCCGATGCCCGGACGCGGTACTGAGGCAGGCGCCGCTGCGGTTCCCGGGCGATCAGGTGATCGCCGACCCGATAGGGCGCACCGTGATGGTCGGGGCGGCGCCGCGGGCCCGCGGTCTCGTCGCGGTGCTCACCGGGGGGACGTCGGATCTGCCGGTGGCTCACGAGGCCGTCGCCACCCTTCAGGCGCTCGGCGCCGGGTACCGGTTGATCGCCGATGTCGGGGTGGCCGGGCTCGGCCGATTGCTGGCCCACCTCGACGAGCTGTCCGCGGCCGACTGCGTGATCGCCATCGCGGGTATGGAAGGCACCTTGCCGGGGGTGGTGGCCGGGCTGGTCCGGGCGCCTGTGGTCGCGGTACCGACCAGCGTGGGCTACGGGGTCAGCGCAGGCGGGTACGTCGCGGCAGCGACCATGCTCGCCTCCTGCGCGCCGGGGCTGTCCGTGGTCAACGTGGACAACGGATTCGGGGCCGCCGCGCACGCCGTCAAGATCGTCGCCCGGGTACACGGGGATGTCAGCCAGGTGCAGGGCGCTCCGCAGGGTGATGAGGTGCCTGGTGGCTGAGCTGAGGGCGGGCCATCTGGACTGCACGGCGGGCGTGGCGGGCGACATGCTGCTCGGCGCCTTGCTCGACGTGGGCGCCGAGATCGCCACGGTCCGCGCCGCGGTCGTCTCGCTGGGGTTGCCCGGCCTGAGCATCGACGTCGAGCAGACCCGCCGCTGCGGGCTGCGCTGCACCCGCGCCGTAGTCAGCTCACCGGCCGGGGATCAACCCACCCGCCACCTGCCCGAGGTACTGGCCACGATCGAGCGGGCCCGGCTGAGCGCGGTCGCTGCCCGGCTGGCCACCCGGACTTTCCGGCTGCTCGCCGAGGCGGAGTCCGCTGTGCACGGCGTCCCCGCCGACCAGGTGCACTTTCACGAGGTGGGGGCCGCCGACGCGCTGGCCGATGTGGTCGGCACCGCTGTCGCGGCCGATCAGCTCGGATTGCTCGCCGAAGACGCCGTCCTGACCTGCTCGGCCCTCGCCGCGGGCAGCGGCACGGCGCGCGGCGCGCACGGAACGATCCCGGTGCCCGCACCCGCGGTGTTGCAGATCGTGGCTCAGCGGGGCCTGTCGCTGACCGGTGGGTGGCTGGCCGGGGAGCGCACGACGCCGACCGGCGCGGCCCTGGTCGCGGCGCTGGCCACCCCCGGCCCGCTGCCGCCGATGGTCGTCACCATGGTCGGGTGCGGCGCCGGAACCCGCGACACCACCGAACAGCCCAACATCACCCGGGTGGTGATCGGCAGCTCCGCCGGGACCGGGTTACCGGTCCCGGTGCCCGCCGAGCCGGTCACTGTCGTGGAAGCCACCGTGGACGACCTCGATCCCGAGCTGTGGCCGGGAGTGCTGCTCGCGGTGCGGGCAGCGGGGGCGTGGGACTGCTGGACCACGGCCACCATCGGCAGGTACGGCAGGCCGGGCCAGGTGCTCACCGCGCTGTGCACCGAGCAGATCCGTCCCGCTGTGGTGGATGCATTGTTCCGGCACAGCACCACGCTGGGCGTACGGTGGGCGGCGTGGCAGCGCAGTACGCTGCCCCGAACCACCGTGCCGGTGCCGGTGGGCCCACCCGGATCCGAGCAGGAGATCGCTGTCAAGGTCGCCGCCGGGCCCGGGGGACAACGAACTGCCAAGCCGGAACTCGCCGACGCCGAGCGGGTAGCCGTGGTACTCGGCTGGCCGGTGCGCCGGGTGTGCGAGGCTGCTCTGTCGGCCTACCACCGGACCTATCCCGATGGGGAGGTCCCGGGATGGTGAGCGTGACGGTGGCCAGCGGTAGTCCGGAGAGGATGAGATGAGCAGCGACGATGCCGGCGCCGCCGCGAGTTCCTCCGCCGGGCACCGGCCCGCTCGAGAACCGGTGAACGGTGAGCTCGCCGGGTCACACGTCCTGCTCACCGGGGCGACCGGTTTCCTCGGTCAGGCGATGCTGGAGCGGCTGCTGTCCAGCTACCCGCACACCCGGGTCTCGGTACTGATCCGGCCACGGGGCGGGCGCCGCGCCGCCGACCGGCTGACCGCGCTGCTGCACAAGAACGTGTTCCGCTCGCTGCAGGAGCGACTCGGCGAGGACGAACTGGCCCGGCTCGTGAGCGAGCGGGTCACGGTCATCGAGGGCGACCTCGGTGCGGTCACCCTGCCCGGCGACCTCGACGTCGTGATCCACGGCGCCTCCACGGTGTCCTTCGACCCACCGGTCGATGAGGCGTTCCGCACCAACGTCTCGGGCGTGGCCACCCTGTACCAGGCACTGGCCGATATCGACCCGGCACCACATGTGGTGCACGTCTCCACGGCGTACGTCGCAGGAACCCGCAAGGGGGTCGTCACCGAGGCGGCGCTGGACCACGACGTGGACTGGCGCATGGAACTGGATATGGGGCTGGCCGCCCGAACCGACGTGGAACGCGACTCCCGGCGCCCGGAAGTGCTGCGCCGGGTGCTGGCGCAAGCAGACGAGAAACACGCCAAGGCCGGTCCGCAGTCCACCGCCTCCGACGCCGAACGGCTGCGCACGGAGTGGGTCGGCCGGCGGCTGGTGGAGTACGGCCGCACCCGGGCCCGGACCCTGGGGTGGCCGGATGTGTACACGCTGACCAAGGCTCTCGGCGAGCGCGCCGCCGAAGAGCTGTGGGCCCAGGCCGGCAAGCCACTGTCGGTGGTCCGTCCCGCGATCGTGGAGAGCGCACTGCGGCATCCGTACCCGGGGTGGATCGATGGGTTCAAGATGGCCGACCCACTGATCATCGCCTACGGGCGCGGGGTGCTCCGCGAGTTCCCCGGGTTGCCCGACTCGGTGCTCGACGTCATCCCGGTTGATCTGGTGGTCAACGCCACCCTGGCGATCGCCGCCCGCCGGCCCGCCACCGGAGCCGCCTACCTGCACGTGAGCTCGGGGGCGAGCAACCCGCTGAGCTTCCGGAACATGTACCTGCTGTGCCGGGAGTACTTCGACAACAACCCGATGCCCGACGGTGATCGCGGCCATGTGCAGCCGCCCACCTGGCGGTTCCCCGGCAACCAGCAGGTGGAGCTGATGCTGCGCACCGGTGAGCGGGCCGCCGACCTGGCCGAGAAGGTACTGCTGGCCCTGCCACCATCGAAACGTTCCCAGGACTGGCTGATCCGGCTGGGACGCCGGCAGCAGGACCTGACGCAGCTGCGGGAATACGCCGATCTCTACGGCGTCTACACCCGCGCCGAGGTGATCTACGACGACAGCAGGCTGCGGGAGCTGCACGACGGCCTGCCCGCCGAGCGAGCCGCTGAGCACGGCTGCGACCCCAGGGCCATCGACTGGCGGCATTACCTGGTGGACATACATTGCCCCGCCATCACGGCCACTGTCCGCCGGGCCGGACAGCGCCGCAGCCGTACGCCGGGCCGTCGCATCCCGGCGCGGACGACGGCATCAGTACCGCCGAACCCGGCGGGATCATCCGAGGGCACCGATGTGGCCGCGGTGTTCGACCTGGAGGGCACCATTGTGGCCTCCAACGTCATCGAGACCTACCTGTGGGCCCGGTTGGTCACCACGCCGCGCTCCGGCTGGCTCGGCGAGCTCGCCGATCTGGCCCGCTGCGCACCGCGCTACCTCTATGCCGAGCGCCGGGACCGCGGTGAGCTGCTACGCGCGTTCCTGCGCCGCTACGAGGGAGTGCGTGCCGAGGACCTACGCGCGCTGTCCACCGAGGTGCTCGGCGACGCGCTGCTGCACCGGGTGATGCCCGAGGCCACCCGCCAGGTCCGCAGGCACCGGGCGGCCGGGCACCGCACTGTACTGATCACCGGCGCCGTGGACCTGCACGTGGAGCCGCTGACGGTGCTCTTCGACGAGGTGGTGGCCAGCCGGATGCACACCAAGGACGGTGTGCTCACCGGTTTCCTCGAAGCCCCGCCGCTGGTCGACGAGGCCCGCGCGGCGTGGCTTCGGCAGTACGCCGAGCGCACCGGCCTGGCGCTGGAACGTTCCTACGCCTATGCCGACAGCTACTCCGACCGCCCGTTGCTCGAGGCCGTCGGGCATCCGCATGCGGTCAACCCGGACGCTCTGCTGTTCCGGCACGCCCGGCGGCACCGGTGGGTGGTGCACCGCTGGGGTGCACACACCGGCGGGTTGGTCGAGGTGCTGCTGGATGTCACCCGGGCCGACGTGCGGGGGGCCCGGCGGTGAGTCTGGCACTGCAGTACCACCGCTCCGCCGGGCGTTACTTCGCCGCCCGCGCGGTCAGCAGTACCCGGGCCGGGGGCCGGTTCGCGGGCGCGCTGGCCGGCAATGTGGCTCCGTTACGGCTGGTGGAACAGACCGACCCGCGACCAGTCAAGCAGTCCTGGACCCGGGTCGAGCCGGTGCTGAGCGGGATCTGCGGCTCCGACCTCGGGCTGCTCACCGGCCGCTCCTCCCCCTACCTCGGGCCGTTGACCTCGATGCCGTTCGTCCCGGGGCACGAAGTGGTCGGGTACACCCTCGACGAGCTGCCCGGTGTGCCACGAGGCAGCCGGGTGGTGATCGACCCGGTGCTGGGCTGCGCAGCGCGCGGCGTCACGTCCTGCCCATCCTGCCTCGCCGGGCACACCAGCCGCTGCGACCACATCACCACCGGCACGCTCTCGGCGGGACTGCAGACCGGGTTCTGCGCGGACACCGGAGGTGGCTGGAGCCGCCAGATGATCGCACACGCCAGCCAGCTGCATCCGGTGCCGGACGACTTGCCCGACGACATCGCGGTGCTGGTCGAGCCGCTGGCCTGCGCGGTACACGCCGCACGCCGGGTGCCGGTGCCCCCCGGGGCTTCGATCCTGGTGGTCGGCGCGGGCACGGTGGGACTGCTCACCCTGCTGGCGCTGCGCAGACTCACCGGGGCCGGAGAGATCCACGTGATCGCCAAGCACGGGCACCAGGCCGAGCGGGCCCGCAATGCGGGGGCGACGGCCATCATCGGAACCGACCGCACCGCGAGGGCCGTTCGCCGCAGCAGCGGAGCCCTGCTGGTCGAACCCGAACTCGGCGGGGACTACCTACTCGGCGGGGTGGACCTGGCATTCGAGTGCACCGGCGGCGCGAAAGGGCTGGACACCGCGCTGCGCTCGGTCCGGGCCGGCGGCACCGTGGTCGCATCCGGGATGCCCTCGGGAGGCGTGGACCTGACCCCGCTGTGGTACCGGGAGCTGCACCTGGTCGGCGCCTACGCCTCGGCCGCAGGTGGTGGTGGGGACGAATCCGAGGAGGCCGCCTCGCGACGCGGTGACTTCCCCGAAGCCATCGCGCTCGCGGCGTCGGCACCGCTGGACGGTTACGTTGACGCGAGGTATCCGCTGGAAAGGTGGCGTGATGCGCTCGATCACGCCGCCGCGGCTGGGCGGTTGGGGACCATCAAGGTCGTGTTCGCCCCAGGTCGACGGTAAGAGCCGCAGGACGGGTCCCAGGCAAGGTGGGTCACGAAGGCAAGGTGGGTCACGAAGGCAGGACGGGTCACGAAGGCAGGGCGGGTCAAGGCAGGAGAGAGTGTGGGCAGACCAGGTTTCGTGCTCGAGGTGGACGAGCGGACTCCCCCGCTGCTGGTGCACGAGGGTGAGGGGTTCCGGCTGGAACGGCTGCCGCTCGGCAGCCGGGTGATCTATCCGCCCGACTCGTTGCCGGGGATCGTCGACATCGACGGCGCCATCCACCATGCGCTGCGCAATCCGCACGGCACGGATCCACTGCCGCAGTTGCTGCACCGCGGGATGCGGCTGACCATCGTGTTCGACGACTTGTCCCTGCCACTGCCGCCCATGCGCACCCCGGATGTTCGGCAGCGGGTGATCGAGCAGGTGCTGGAGATGGCCGCCGCGGCGGGTGTGGACGACGTCGAACTGCTCGCGGCCAACGCGCTGCACCGTCGGATGACCCCGGCGGAGCTCAAACGCACCGTCGGTGAGCGGGTGTTCCGCGCCTTCTACCCCGGCCACCTGCGCAACCACGACGCGGAGGACCCGGACGATCTGGCCCACCTGGGCACCACGGCGCACGGGGAGGACGTGGAGATCAACCGGCGAGCCGCCGAGAGCGACCTGGTGGTCTACGTGAACATCACGCTCACCGCGATGAGCGGCGGCTCGAAGTCGGTTGCGGTGGGTCTGGCCAGCTACGCCAGCCTGCGTCACCATCACAATGTGCACACGCTGCGCCATTCCCGCTCGTTCAACGACCCGCCCAATTCGGCGATGCACCATTCCTATGACCGGATGGCCGATCTGATCGGCGGGCAGGTACCGGTTTTCACGATCGAGACGTCGCTGAACAATGACACATTCCCGTCCGCATTGCGCTTCCTCACCCGCCGCGAATGGGAGTGGAACCTCACCGATCAGGCCGCCTACCTGGCAGTCAAGCGCGGCAACGACCTCACTCATGCGAAGCTGCGGCACAAGATCTGGCAGGCCACCGAGGCGCCGTACGGAATCACCGGGGTGAATGCGGGCATGCCTAGTGAGGTGCACCCGCTCACGCTGTCCGCTTTGCACCGTCAGCAGGTCACCGAGGTGGACGGGCAGGCCGATGTGGCGATCTTCGGATTGCCCTACATCTGTCCCTACAACGTGAACTCGATCATGAATCCGATCCTGGTGATGTCGCTGGGGCTCGGCTACTTCTTCAACCTCTATCGGAACAAGCCGATCGTGCGTCAAGGCGGAGTGGCGGTCTTCTATCACCCGATGCCGCACGAGTTCCATCCGGTGCATCACCCCAGCTACATCGACTTCTACGAACTACTGAGCGAGACCACCGACCCGGTGATGCTGGAGACCAAGTTCGAGAAGCAATTCGCCACCGATCCATGGTACGTACATCTATATCGGAACAGCTACGCATATCACGGCGTGCATCCGTTCTATATGTGGTATTGGGGTGCGCACGCCATGCAGCACCTCAGCGACGTGATCTTTGTCGGGGCCGACCGGTCGACCACCGCCCGGCTCGGGTTCCGCGCCGCGTCAAGCCTTGCCGACGCGCTGGAACTGGCCAGGGCCACCGTGGGGGCCGACCCGCAGATCAGCTATCTGCACGCGCCACCGATGGTGCTGGCGGACGTCCGATGAATCCCGCGAACCGGCCGCCACACCGGACCCTGGCCGAGGAACTGCGGCTGCTGCGGCACGGCCGGGACTGGCGAGGTCGTTCCCGGACGCCACGATCGGCGCAGCGCTGGGAACTGCCGGACACCGGAGACGATTTCCCGACTGCATGGGCTCGCACGGCCACGGCCGGAGTGCTGCGCCGCGCCCTGCAACTGGGCCTGCTCAAACCGGTGACCTGGAGCCAGACCAGGCCGGTGGTGTATGGACGGGAATATCTCGACGGCATCCGGGAACCGGCCATCTTCGTGGCCAACCATTCCAGTCACCTCGACACGCCGTTGATCCTGGGCTCGCTGCCATCCCGGATCACCGAGAAACTCGCGGTGGGGGCCGCCGCCGACTACTTCTTCGACTCCCGCACCCGCGCAGCGGCCACCACGCTGTTGTTCAACGCCTTCCCCGTGGAGCGCCGCGGACACCGCCGGGGCCGCAGCAGCCTGGCCGCCGACCTGGTCGAGGACGGCTGGAGCCTGCTGCTCTCCCCGGAGGGCAGCCGCACGGTGGACGGCTGGCTCACGACCTTCAAGCTCGGCGCCGCGCAATTGTGCGCGATGAAACGGGTGCCTGCGGTCCCGATCGCGCTGCGTGGCACGTTCGCCGCGATGCCTCGCGGCCGGCGCTGGCCGCGCCCGGGCAGACCACGGGTCACCGTACGGATCGGCCGGCCACTGCACATCGGCCCCGATGAGGGGGTACCGGAGTTCCGCACCCGACTGGTGCGCGCGGTGGCCACCTTGTGGGCTGAGGAAGACCTCGGCTGGTACCGCGCGATGCGGTCGGCCGCCGACGACGCCCTGGCGCTACCCACCAGCCCCCGCGGCGTGCTGCCGACGACCGCGGCGGGGCAGCCCGCACACGGTCGCGACGTGGCGTCCTGGCGCCGGGTCTGGGAGGCCACCCGCCCGGCCGCCGACGACGGTCCCCGCCGGGTCTGGACGGACTGACCGAACCCACCTGCCACGGGCGGGTCAGCCGGCGTCGCCACCCTTGGGCATGGACTCGTAGATCTCCTTGCACTCCGGGCACACCGGGGCGCCGGGCTTGGGCGAGCGGGTCACCGGGAACACCTCGCCGCACAGCGCCACGACGTGCGTGCCCATCACCGCGCTCTCGGCGATCTTGTTCTTGCGTACATAGTGGAACATCTTCGGCGTGTCGTCGCCGGTGGTGTCGGTCCCCTCGGGGCGGGTGTCGACGTCAGGCAGGGTCAGCGTGCTCACGACGTCCATGATGCCGTACCAGACCCGCCGATTACCCGGCTGGGGGAACAAACATCACCCGTCGATGACGGTGTGTTCCCTGCGCTCGAGCTCCCGGCCACGCAGATCACGCTGGAACCGATTCACCTGCTCGGCCTTGCGCGGACCGCGGTCGTTGGCGATGAGCACCGCCATCCAGGGCAGCGGAACCGAGAGCAGGAGGAAGGCCATGGCCAGCCACCAGGTCTGATAGAAGATGCCCGCCAGAACCAGACACGGGATGCGGGCCGACATCAGGACGGCGTACTTGCGCCGGCGGGTGGCGTACTGCTCGGCGTAGGACGGCTCCGCGGCCGTGATGAGAACCGGGAGGTCGCTCCGGGTCAGGTCACCGTGCTCGTGGTCCCTCACGACCATCACCTCCGTCCGCTATGCTCCCACCATCTGCCGGTGCTGCCGACGACAGTCACCGACACGTCACCGATACCCAGCTGCCAGCCTATCCCGGCAGGTAAAACGGGTAAACCATGCACCTGACAGCCGTCAACCGGTCTGCTTCGCCGCCTTGGCAGCTGCCTTCATCCGCTGCTTGTGCTCACGAACCCTGGCCAGCGACCGGGCGTCGGTGACATCGGCCACCGACCGGTAGACGCCCTCGTCGCCATAGGAGCCCGCCACCTCCCGCCACCCCGATGGCTGCACCCCACGTTGCTTTCCGAGCAGGGCCAGGAAGATCTGCGCCTTCTGCTTTCCGTATCCGGGCAGCGCCACCAACCGGGCGAGCAGCTCCGCAGCGTCCGGCACGCCTCGCCACAACGCGGTCACGTCCGCGTCGTAGCGCTCGACCACCGCCCGGGACAGTTCCTGGACCCGCCCCGCCATCGCCCTCGGGTACCGGTGCAACGCGGGCGGTCGCGCGAACAGTTCACCCAGCGCCTCCGGGTCGTACTCGGCCAGGGTGCGCGGGTCGAGGGCCTGGCCCAGGCGCTGTTGCAGCCCGTACGGCGCCGCGAAGGCCCGTTCCATCGGGACTTGCTGATCGAGCAGCATCGCGAGGAGCAACGCGAACGGCTCCCGGTCCAGCAACGCATCGGCAGGCGGGTCCTGGCTCAAGGTCAAACTCACCGGGACCTCCATGGGCAACGACGTCAACACTCAACGGGCTGGCCTAGCCGGACAAGGTTACTGCCATGCGGACCGGACTGGCGGCCACCCGGCGTCCGACCGGCCAGCCCTGGCAGGATCGCTGGCCGTGCTTCCCCAGTTGACCGGCCAGCCCGCGGACCGGCTGCGCGACGCACTGCGCCGCGCGGGCTACGACACCTCAGGGGTGGCCGGCCTGCTCGGTGACCAGGCACTCGACGCGCTTGGCCGCGGTGAACCCGTGCCTGCCCTGCGGGCCAGCGCTGCAGGCGGAGCGCTCGGCGTCCTGGTGCGGTTGTTCCTGCTCGGAGCGGCCGAGCCGGAACGGCCGGTCGCCGCGGCGCTCGCCCCGCTCGATCCGGCGATGGCGCTGGCCTGCGGTTTACTGCGGCCGGCGGACGACGGGCTGCGAGCGGCCCTGCACGTCCGTCCGCACCGTGATGAACACAGTGGCTGGGACCAACACCGGGACTGGTGGGTGGTCTCCGACCTCGAACCGCCTTGGCAGCCGGATCCGCCGGGCCCGGACCACGTGCCGGGCGTGGGTCAGGCGTCGATCAGCCTGGCCCACGCGACGATCCGGCGGCCGGTGGGCACCCTGCTGGATCTGGGTACCGGCTGCGGAGTGCAGGTGCTGCACGCGGCCCGGCACGCCGGGCTGATCACCGCGACCGACGTGTCACCCCGTGCGCTGGCCCTGGCGCGGGCCACCTTCTCGCTCAACGAACTGGAGGTGGAACTGCTGGCAGGACCGTGGTTCGAACCGGTCGCGGGCCGACGTTTCGATCAGGTGGTGTCCAACCCGCCCTTCGTCATCGGACCGGCCCGCGTGGACCACACCTATCGGGATTCCGGGCTGCCCGGGGACGCGGGCAGTGAGCTGGTCCTGCGCGCGCTGCCGGATCACCTCGCCGATGGCGGCACCGGCCACGTGCTGGCGTCCTGGCTGCATCCGAGGACCGGCGACTGGGCCGAACGGGTCGCCACCTGGCTGCCTGCCACCGGCGTCGATGCGTGGGTGCTGCAGCGCGGCGTGGCCGGCCCCGAGCTCTACGTCGGTACCTGGCTCGTCGACAGCGGTCTGGACCCCCGCGCACCGCAGGCTCGCCTAGCGGCCGAAGCGTGGCTGGACTGGTTCGCCCGTCAGGACGCCGACGGGGTCGGCTTCGGCTTCATCACCGTGCGGCGCACCGGCGCCGAGCGTTCCACCGTGGTGTGCGAGAACCTGCGCCAGCCGATGAGCGACCCATTGGGACCCGAGACGGCCGGATGGCTGGACCGAGTGGACTGGCTGCGCTCACGGGACGACACCGCACTGTTGGACTCCTCCCTGGTGCTCGGACCCGACGTGGTGCTGGATCGCACGGAGGTCCCCGGGCCGGATGGCTGGACATCCGGCCCGCCCGTGCTGCGTCGTCGGGGCGGTCCGGCCTGGCGGTATCAGACCGATGAGCTGGGCGCAGCACTGCTCGCCGGTTGCACGGGCACGCTCCCGCTTGGCGACCTGATCGGGCTGCTGGCTGCCGCGCACGGCGAACCGGCCGATCCGATGGTCGCGATGGCGCTGCCCGCCATCCGCAATCTGGTCCGCCACGGGATGCTGCTGCCGGCGGGACCGGAGTCATGAGAGCCGTGGTGAGCCGGGTCAGCGAGGCGGCCGTGCTGGTCGAGGGCGAGGTGATCGGCGAGCTGCCCGGGCCTGGGTTGCTGGTCCTGCTCGCCATCACACACGACGACGGGCCGCAGCAGGCCGAGACCATGGCGCGCAAGCTGCATGAACTGCGGATCCTGCGCGACGGGCTTTCGATAGCCGACTTCACGGACGGCGCGGCCGGGCTGCTCGTGGTCAGCCAGTTCACCCTCTACGGGTCCACCCGCAAGGGCAGGCGGCCCTCCTTCACCGCAGCCGCCCGCCCCGACCATGCCGAGCCGTTGGTCGGGCAGGTCGTCTCGCGGCTCAGGGACCGCGGAGCCACCGTGGCCACCGGCCGCTTCGGCGCGACGATGGCGGTGCACAGCATCGCCGACGGCCCCTACACGGTGCTCCTCGATGTCGGGGGCTCTTCAAGAGCCACCAACCCGGGCAGCGGAGTCGTTGACGAGCTACCAACCTGAGAAGTATCTGAGGGTCCGGCGGATCAGGCACTTCGCAGGTCGCTCGTTCGTCGAGCCAGGTGAGAGCCGGGAACGAAATACGGGCACTCGACGTTGTGCCCGGTGTCGCCGCGGGTACTCCGATCAGGCGGACCGTGCAGCGTCGCATGCCGACGCAGGAGCGCACCCGGGTCGGCAGTTACACCAGTCGCAGGGAGGACCCGATGACCGCCGCGCAGAACACTTTGGACAAGCCGGACATGGCCGTCGAGATGGACATCGATGCGCAGAGTCCCGCAGCGGACCTGGTCCGGGTCTATCTCAACGGCATCGGGCGCACCGCTCTGCTGACCGCACAGGAAGAAGTCGAACTCGCCAAGAGCATCGAAGCGGGCGTGTTCGCGAGGCACATGCTCGACACCGCACCGCGACTGTCCACCAGCCAGCGGGTTGACCTGGCTCGGGTGGTGCGCGACGGGCAGGTGGCCAAGAACCACCTGCTCGAGGCCAACCTGCGGTTGGTGGTGTCGCTGGCCAAGCGCTACACCGGCCGGGGAATGCCGCTCCTGGACCTGATCCAGGAGGGCAACCTGGGGCTAATCAGGGCGGTCGAGAAATTCGACTACACCAAGGGTTTCAAGTTCTCGACCTACGCCACCTGGTGGATCCGCCAAGCCATCACGCGGGGAATGGCTGACCAGAGCCGGACCATCCGGCTGCCCGTGCACCTGGTCGAGCAGGTGAACAAGCTGGCCCGGATCAAGCGCGATCTGCACCAACAACTGGGCCGGGAGGCCACCCACCAGGAGCTCGCCGAGGAATCCGGCATCCCCCTGGAGAAGGTGGCCGACCTGCTGGATCACTCCCGGGATCCGGTGAGCCTGGACATGCCGGTGGGCGCCGAGGAGGAGGCCCCGCTCGGCGACTTCATCGAGGACGCCGAGGCGGCCGACGCCGAGTCGGCGGTGATCTCCGGGCTGCTGCAGGACGATCTGCGCCGGGTGCTCGCGACGCTTGAGGACCGGGAGCAGAAGGTCATCCGACTCCGCTACGGCCTCGATGACGGCCAGCCGCGCACGCTGGACCAGATCGGCAAGCGGTTCGGTCTCTCCCGCGAACGGGTCCGCCAGATCGAACGCGAGGTCATGGCCAAGCTGCGCGCCGGCGAACGTGCCGAACGACTCCGCGCCTACGCCAGCTGATCTTCACACAGGGTCACTACTCCATCGCTCGAATGGCAGCATTGACGCCGTGTGGCGCAGTCAGGCACCGTCAGCTCACGCATGTGATGAAGACCACGCATGTGACCAGGACCACGCGACCTTGGCGGCCAACCCCGCAGCTGGTCGCCTGCCGCGGGAGGTCGGGCTCGTCGGGGGCGGGCCCGGCCTTCCGACAACGTGGCCCTGGTTTCCGACATTCGTGGGTTCCGACATTCGTGGGTTTCCGACATTCGTGGGTTTCCGACATCGTGGCCCTGGCCGGGCAGCCCGGCGTCAGCTCGGGCCAACCAGTCGCCGGGTCCACGCTTCGACCAGCGCGAGCGAGACCTCCCGGGCCTGTAACCAGCCGAGCACGCCGCCGGGCGCCGCATCCAGTTCGTCGAGCACGGCGTGCAGGGCCGGTACCGAGGTACCCGCGAGGTGCTGGACCCGCAGGCGCTCCTCCTCATCGAATACCGACAGGTCCCCCACCAGCTGCTCCACGAGGGCCGGTACGTTCGGCGCCGTGCGCAGATAGTCCTCCAGCACGGCGTCCCTGGACACTCCGGCGGCGCGCAACAGGATCGCGACGAGGACACCGGTGCGGTCCTTGCCTGCCGCACAGTGCACCAGTGTGGGCCCAGCAGCGCCGGTCAGCAGGTCGAACACCTCGGCGATCCGCTCGCTGGCCCGTCCCAGCGATCCCAGGTACAGCTCCGGCAGCGACGGTAGCGCGCCCCAGTCGACGACGTGCGGGCCCGCCAACAGCGGCACCTGCACCACCCGGGTGTCCGGGCCGGCCAGCGGGTGCCCCCCGACCGGCTCGTGGGGCTCCCTCAGATCCAGCACGAGCGCCGGTGGCCAACCCGTCAGCTCCCGCGGCGGAGTGTCGTCGTGGTGCGGGGCGTCGCCGCGGAAGAGCACACCGCGCCAGGTGAAGCCACCAGTGCCTGCAGGCAGGCCGCCCACGTCACGAACGTTGACCATGCCCGAGCCGATCCGCCTGACCTGCCGTATCGAGCCCACCCGGCATCCCCCTCGCTCGATCACAGGTGATGGCGCCCATTCTGCCCGGCCGCCGTTCCGCAAGGCCACCGGCCATCACGGATCCCCGCCCGCCCGACTCCCGAGCGATCCGTCGGCCTTCCGCGGGTACGGTCGGGCCGTGATGACCGTCTTCGCCCCAGTCGACGTCCTGCCGCTCGGCCCCGATCGCACCGAGTACCGGCTGATCTCCCCGGAGGGCGTGCGCACCGTGCGGGGGGCCGGACGAACCTTCCTCGAGGTCGACCCGCAGGCGCTCACCTCGTTCGCCAGGGCGGCGATCACCGACATCCAGCATCTGTTGCGGCCTTCTCACCTGGCCCAGCTGCGGGCCATCGTCGACGATGCGGAGGCCAGCGACAACGACCGTTTCGTCGCCATCGACCTGTTGCGCAACGCGTGCATCGCCGCGGGTGGTGTGCTGCCGATGTGCCAGGACACCGGTACCGCGATCGTGATCGGGAAGAAGACCGAGACCGTTCTCACCGGGGGTGAGGACGAGCAAGCGCTGTCGCGCGGGGTGTTCGAGGCCTATCAGGAGCTCAACCTGCGCTACTCGCAGCTGGCGCCGGTCACCTTCTGGGAAGAACGCAACACCGGCACCAACCTGCCCGCACAGGTGGAGCTCTACGCCGCACCGGGCAGCGACCCGCGCTACGACTTCCTCGTGCTGGCCAAGGGCGGCGGAAGCGCGAACAAGACGTTCTTGTACCAGGAGACCAAGGCGGTGCTGAACCCGACGCGGCTGGCCTCGTTCCTCGACGAGAAGCTGCGCGCGCTGGGCACCGCGGCATGTCCGCCCTACCACCTGGCGATCGTGGTCGGCGGGCTGTCGGCCGAGCACACCCTGAAGACCGCCAAACTCGCGTCCGCCCGATACCTGGACACCTTGCCCACCGAGGGTTCCCCCGCCGGACACGGGTTCCGCGATGTCGCACTCGAACAGCAGGTGCTCGCCATGACCCGGGGCTTCGGGATCGGAGCGCAGTTCGGCGGCAAGTACTTCTGCCACGACGTACGAGTGGTGCGGCTGCCCAGGCATGGCGCGTCCTGCCCGATCGGCATCGCGGTGTCCTGCTCGGCGGACCGCCAGGCCAAGGGCCGGATCACCCCGGAGGGCGTGTTCCTGGAGCGGCTGGAGCCCGACCCGGCCCGTTACCTGCCCGCGGTCGACGACGAGGACCTCTCCTCGGACGTGGTCCAAATCGATCTGCGCCGTCCGATGGACGAGATCCGCGCCGACTTGGCGAAGCTGCCGGTGAAGACCCGGCTGTCGCTGACCGGCCCGCTGGTCGTCGCCCGCGACATCGCACACGCGAAGATCGCCGAGCGACTCGACGCCGGCGATCGGATGCCGGAGTACCTGCGGACGCATCCGGTCTACTACGCGGGACCGGCGAAGGCACCGGCGGGCTATCCGTCCGGGTCGTTCGGGCCGACCACAGCAGGCCGAATGGACTCCTACGTCGATCGCTTCCAGGCCGCGGGCGGTTCCCTTGTCATGCTGGCCAAGGGCAACCGGTCCCGGCAGGTCACCAACTCATGCGCCGCGCATGGCGGGTTCTACCTGGGCTCGATCGGCGGACCGGCGGCTCGCCTGGCCCAGGACTGCATCACCCGGGTCGAGGTGCTCGAGTACCCCGAACTCGGCATGGAGGCGATCTGGCGGATCGAGGTGGTGGACTTCCCCGCGTTCGTGGTGATCGACGACAAGGGCAACGACTTCTTCGCCGCAGCCGCGAATCCGGCCGCCCAGCCCACCCTGCTGCACCTGCAGCGCCCGTGAGTACCCCCAGCGCGGCGCGGAGAGCATCAGGACCCGCTCACGGGTTGCGGGGTCTGGTGCTCCAGGACCACCGTGCGCCCGGCCAGCGGGGCGTCGAGCGCAACAGTCAGCGTCCGGAAACGCAGGTCCATCGTGCACGGGCCCGCACTCGTCGTGACCTCGGCGAAGGTCATGCGGACGAGCTTCGCGGTCTGGTCATGCAGCTCCGCGTGCACGGCCGTGCAACCACCCTCCTGGCCGTAGGCGCCCACCGTGTGCTCGTCACCCTCGGTCCACACCAGGCGGGGATAGCCTTCCGGCAGCGCCGAGGCATCGATCTGTTGCGCAGGTAGCGCCCGGCCTCCGGCGGGTGGAGCGGGCCAGTCGGGCCGCGGTTCACCGGCCCCGTGCGATGCCACACCGTGCGATGTCACCCCGTGCGATGTCACCCCGCTGGCAGCAAGCGACGGTGGTTCTTCCGGCCCGGCAACAGGTTGCCACTGGGCGCATGCCGCCACCACAGCGAGCATCGCCAGTCCGGTCACCGCTGCTCCCATTCGTCTCACATGTCCAAAGACGAACCGGGCGACGGCCTGGGTTTGCCTGGGGGCGCCGACGAATCTCGATCACATCAGAGGCCGTTGGTCCCGCGGGTCGTCCGGATCGAGGCCGTGCAGCGGGTAGACCGCGCGGCGGGTCTCCTGGATCGCCCGATCCACACCAGCCTCGCCGGAGCCGTCCCAGGGTGTCCAACGGGGTTCGGCACCGTCGGTCATCGACGTCGGCATGGGCACGCCACGGGCGACGCCGCTGGTGTGCGTGAGCCAGTCGGCAGGCAGCGGGGTGCGCGGATCGACATCGCGATCGAGCTGGGCGGCCAGCAGGTGTGTCCAGGACCGGGGTACCACCCGGAACAGCGAGTACCCGCCTCCGCCCAGGGCAAGCCAGCGCCCGCCCGCCGTCTGATCGGCCAGGTCGCGCAGGGCACGATGGGCGGCACGCTGACCGTCCACCGACAATGCCAGGTCGGCGAGCGGGTCCTCGGCGTGACTGTCCGCGCCGTGCTGGGTCACCAGCACCTCCGGGGCGAAGACCCGCAGCAGGCCGGGCACCACCGCGTGAAAGGCCCGCAACCACCCGTCGTCACCCGTGACCGGCGGCAGCGGCAGGTTGACCGCGGTGCCCAGCGCACCGGGGGCACCGATGTCGGTGGAGAGCCCGGTGCCGGGCCAGAGGGTGGCCGGGTGTTGGTGCAGCGAGATCGTGAGCACCCGCGGGTCGTGGTAGAAGGCATCCTGCACGCCGTCACCGTGGTGCACGTCGATGTCCACATAGGCCACCCGGGACACCCCACGGTCGAGCAGCCGACGGATCGCCAGCGCGCAGTCGTTGTAGACACAGAAACCCGAAGCGTGGCTGCGCTGTGCGTGGTGCAGCCCACCCGCGATGTTGACGGCCCGCGCCACGCGCCCGGCGAGTATCTGGTCCGCGGCCAGCAGTGAGCCACCGGCAACCAGCGCGGAGGATTCGTGCATACCGGGGAAGACCGGATTGTCCGCGGTGCCCAGGCCGTACCCGACGTACCCGGGGCGCTGCGGTGCCTTCTTGACCACCTCGATGTAGTCGTCCGAGTGCACCGTGCGCAGTTCCTCGTCGGTGGCGGGCACCGGCCGCAGTGGCACCACGCCGTCCAGGACGCCCAGTGAGCGGGCCAGCCGGATGGTGAGATCCAGCCGGATGGGATTGAGCGGGTGCCGTCCCCCGAGGTCGTAGCCGAGGAAGGCCTCGTCCCAGACGACGGCCGCACCGAGTACGTCGGCGGTCATGGGTGCTGACGTTACCGGCCCCGTCCGGTGATGGAGTCCGGTGAACGCCGATGGCAATGCGTACGCCGCTACCCGGGCTCAGGGCCGGTGACCGCCGGACGATCCGGGTCGGTGCACCACTGCGACCAGGACCCGGCGTAGAGCGCGGCCGGGCTGTCCGCAGTGGTGACACCGGCGACTTCGAGTCCGAGCACGAGCGCGCAGGCGTTGATCCCGGAGCCGCAGTAGGCGCCCACCCCGCCGCCGTCGGCGCCCCAGCCGTGCGCGAGTGCGGACAGCCGGCTCGCGGGCAGCCACCGCCCGTTCGCGTCGGTCAGCTCACCGAACGGAGCGTTGCGTGCACCGGGCACGTGGCCTGCCCGCGGGTCCACCGGCTCGACCTCGCCTCGGTATCGGGGTGCCGCCCGCGCGTCGAGCAGCACGCCGGTGCGGGCCAACTCGGCCGCCCGCTCCGCGTCGAGCACCGGCATCCCACCTGGCCGAACCGTGAACGTGCCGGGCTGCTGTCCGGGTGGTTCGATGGTGACCGGTTCGGTGGTGACCGGAAGGCCGGCCGCGCACCATGCGGCGAATCCCCCGTCGAGCACCGCGACGGCGGGATGGGACGCCCAGCGCAGCAGCCACCACACCCGTGCTGCCACTGAGCCGTCTGCGGCGTCGTAGGCGATCACCGGCACCGTGGGCCGGACCCCTGCCGCTCGCACGACGCCCTGCAGGGCGGCCGGATCCGGCAGGGGGTGCCGCCCGGCTGGACCCGGTGGACCGGACAGCTCGGTGTCCATGTCGAGGAAGATCGCGCCGGGCAGATGACCGGCGCGATAGTCGAGCCGACCCGGCGGGCCGGTCAGTGTCCATCGCACGTCCAACACAGTGGGCGGAACGGGTGCGCGGAGCAGCGCGGCCAGGTCCCGGGGCGCGATCACCGGATGCATGCCGCCATCCTGCCCGTCGCCGGCCACGATCCACCCGCCGGACCGCCCACCGTCATTCCTGCACCACTAGGATGGTGGTGGATGAAGGAGCCTGGTGTGAACGATCTCATCGACACGACGGAGATGTACCTGCGCACCATCTTCGAGCTCGAGGAGGAAGGCGTCGTCCCGCTCCGCGCGCGGATCGCCGAACGGCTCGGGCAGAGTGGACCCACCGTGAGTCAAACCGTGGCCCGGATGGAGCGGGACGGCCTGCTCATGGTGGCGGATGATCGGCACCTGGAGTTGACCGACGCGGGCCGGAACCGGGCCACATCGGTGATGCGGAAGCACCGTCTTGCCGAGCGTCTCTTGGTCGACGTCATCGGCCTGGAGTGGGACCAGGTGCATATCGAGGCATGCCGGTGGGAGCATGTGATGAGTGACGCGGTGGAACGAAAACTCATCGCTTTGCTGGGCAATCCGACCACGTCGCCTTATGGCAACCCGATTCCTGGACTCGAGGAGCTCGGCGTCGGGCACGGTCCGACGTCGCTCGAACCCGACCTGGTGCGCCTGGACGAGGTGGCCCGCCGGGGCGGCGGAACCGTGGAGGTGCGCCGTATCGCCGAGCATGTGCAGTTGGACCCGGCCCTGATGGCTGACCTGTACAAGGTCGACGCGGTACCCGGCAACGTGGTGCAGGTCGGTGCGCTCACCCGCACCGGCAATCCGGTGACGCTCACCGGCGGGGGATCGACGGTGCACGTGGCGGGTGCGCTCGCCCACGCCGTGCTGGCGCGTCGGCGGTGACCCGGCCGGACCGGAAGCGGCTGCTGGTCACCGGGGGGGCCGGCTATATCGGCAGTGTCTGCACAGCGCGGCTGCTGGAAGCCGGCCACGAGGTCGTTGTGCTCGACGACCTGTCCACCGGGCACGCTGACGCGGTTGCGGCAGGCTGCCGGTTCGTCCAGGGCGGCGTCGAGGATGCAGGCGCGTTGCTGGCCGAGGGGTTCGACGGGGTGGTGCACTTCGCGGCCCGTTCCCTCGTCGGCGAATCCATGGCGGAGCCGGAGCGCTACTGGCTGGGCAACGTCGTTGCGTCGGTGCGATTGCTGGAAGCGATGCGGGAGCACGGCACCCCGCGGCTGGTGTTCTCGTCGACCGCGGCCACCTACGGGGAGCCGACGTCGGTGCCGATCACCGAGGATGCCGTGACGGCACCGACCAATCCGTACGGCGCGACGAAACTCGCCATCGATTACGCCATCAATTCCTACGCGACCGCACACGGCATCGCGGCGGTGAGCTTGCGGTACTTCAACGTCGCGGGCGCCTACGGACATTTCGGCGAGCGACACACCACCGAGACTCACCTCATTCCCCTGGTGCTGCAGGTCGCCCTCGGACGCCGGGAGAAGATCCTGATCTTCGGCGATGACTGGCCGACCTCGGACGGCACCTGCATCCGTGACTACATCCACGTCGTGGACCTCGCCGATGCCCACGAACTCGCGCTGGCCCATGCTGTGCCGGGCGAACATCGGATCTACAACCTGGGCAACGGCATGGGATTCTCGGTGCAGCAGGTCATCGACACCTGCCGTCAGGTCACTGGACACCCGATCCCGGCTCAGATCGCGGCTCGACGGCCAGGCGATCCGGCGGTACTGATCGCCTCCAGTGACCGCGCCCGCATCGAACTGGGCTGGAAACCGGAGCGCGCCGAACTGTCCGCGATCGTGGCCGACGCATGGGAGTCCGCTCGCGGCACGTTGTGACCGGGTCCGGCCACAACGGTCGCCGCTTGCCTCGTCCGGCGCATCTGGTTCCTGGTGGGCGCCGAGCATCGCTCAATGCCGTCGCCGAGGCGGGTTGCTGCTCGTACGGCGAGGTGGTCGCACCACCGCCGCCGCGTCCTCGGCCACGGTGCGCAACACGTCAGGGGCGACCCCACCGTCCAGCGCCGCCCGGAGCAGCCCGGACAACGAGTGGTCCGGGCAAGCCTGCAATGCGGCGTCCAGAGCGAGGCCGGCCAGTGCGCCGTCTCCGCGAAGGTAGGCCGCCAACGCCAGCAGCGCCGCCGGTTCCGCACGCTGGGGAGCCGGAGTCGCTCGGACGAGAGCCAGCCAGAGCCGCTCGGTGGCCACCGCATCGGGACCGATGCACCAGGGCAGGCACGCGTCCCGGACCCGATGGTCACACAGTGCGGACACGACCTCGGCAACCGTGCGGTCACTCAGTCCGACCTCCCCCGCCACCGCCTGCCGGCGCAGTTCTTCCAGCCGCGCATACCGACGAGCTCTCAGCTCGGCGCTCAGGGGATGGTCCGCATCGACAGCCCGCAACAGATCGGCCCTCCGCTTCAGGACCACGGGATCCTCCTGGGCGAGCAAACCGGCCAGTTCCTCGCGGTTGCCGAAGGTGATCGCGCCCGCAGCGACCGTGGCCGCAGCCAGGGGCGTGCTGGTGGGATCTGCGACGGTGCCCGCGCATCGCGGGTCGTCGTAGCAGCGCCACGGCGCGCCCTCCGCCGTCGCGGCCGCCCAGACGGCGTGTACCACCGGGAGCCCCGCGCCGGAGAACACGGCGTCGATCACGTCGACCAACCCGCGGTGCGGAGGATCATCAGCCGGGTCGAGGCCACCCCCGACAACGACCAGAGCGACCCCCGTTGGTCGCTGCCGGGCCATCGGCACCAACAGCTGCTCGGCCAGGAGCGGAGCCTGATCGGCCCCGATCAGATCGGCCCGCAGGGTCAGGCCAAGCCTGGTGCCACGCAAGGCCAGCAGGACCACCGAGTCGTGCGGATGGAAGCCGAGCAGATGCGGAACGGCGGCGATCAACTCGGCGGGGTCGGAGAGCCGGATACGGTCGGCGGGAGGTGCGCTCATGGACACCGACAGTCCTCCCACCGCCTCGGTGAGGACAGCAAGATCATCGCCGGCTGTGGACAACGGGGGTGCGTGTGGACTACCGCCCCGTCGGGGCTGCTGCGCCCAGCAGGATTGTCGCCGACCGCACTATCCTGGCGCGCCGCTAGGCCCCGGGGCGATATGGCCTGCGGCAGACATAGCTCACCGCAGGGGGCAGGTTCCGCCAGACCGTACGGGTGGTGAGCACCTCGTCGAACACCTCTGCGAGCAGCGCACGGAAGCGGCGAGCGCAGGGCATGGCAAGCGCGTGCACGTACGCGAGAGTGGTGAACGATCCACCGGGACGAAGCGAGCGCGCCGTGGCCTGGATGATGGCACGCTGCGCTTCGGGCCCGATCAGCGCCCAGGGCAGTCCACTGACCACCGCGTCAGCCCCGGACACATGGTGCTCCGCGAGCAGCCTGTCCAGGTCCGCGGCGTCTCCGACCAGCACCTCGACATCCGGGTACTCGACGCGTAGGTGCCGGGCAAGCACCGGATCGATCTCGACGGCCACGTGACGCCCGCGCCCACCCAGCCGATGCTCGATGGCGGCGGTCGCCGGTCCGGTGCCGGGCCCGAGTTCGACGATCACCGGGTCGCCGGACCGTGGCACCACGGCGGCCAGCCTGGCAGCCAGCCGCGAGGAACTGGGCGCCACCGCCCCCATCGTGGCCGGGCTGCGGAGTGCGGCGGCGAGGAAGAGCGGGAGTTGTCGCGGTCCCAGCGGCATGTGGGCAGAGCCTGCCGGGGAAGGCTCGGGATTGTGAAATCGATCTTGAAATCCGGTTGCATCGAGAGCTATTACGATATATCGTTGCGTATCGCAAAGGAGGAGATGGACCATGACAAGCTGCACCCTGGACAACTACGAGATGTGGCGACACCGACTGCTGGCCGGATGGGCGGCGATGACCCGGGACGATCCCGATGAGCACCGGGCCGGGGGCCGGCCGGAACACGGCGGACCGCACCAGGGCCGTCGCCGGGGCCGCGGCCGTGGGCCGCGCGCCGGAGGCTGGGGAGGTGGCCGGTTCGGGCCGGGATTCGGAACTGGCCCGGGATTCGGCCCGGGAGGACGACGCGGTGGCCGGGCCGCCCGAGGTGATGTCCGCACCGCTGTCCTCGCCGTGCTGACCGAGCAGCCACGGCACGGCTACGAGATCATCCAGGAGATCACCGCCCGCAGCGAAGGCAGGTGGCGGCCGAGCCCTGGATCGGTGTATCCGACCATCGCCCAGCTCGAGGACGAGGGGCTGGTGCGCACCGAACAGACCGAAGGCCGCCGCATGGTCCACCTCACCGAGCAGGGCCGCCGTTACGCCGAGGAGCACGTGACGCAGTTCGCCGCGGTGTTCGAGGCGGCGGGCGATCCCGCGGACGACGCACTGCTCGGGCTGGCCGACGTCGCGGGCCAGGTGGCCACCGCGACGGCACAGGTGGCCCAGGCCGGCTCAGATCGCCAGATCGTCCAGGCCCGAGAGCTGCTGGCCGAAACTCGGCGGCGGCTCTATCGGATCCTGGCTGAGGACCCGGACATGACCCAGTCCTGATGGTGGGCGGCGCCACCGCTGGTCGGTTGCGGTGCCTTTCCCTACCTTTCGGCTGCCGGGGATGAATCCGGCGGTGCGCCGCGTTGCAGTGAGCAGTTGTCGTGAGAAGTGAGCAGTTGTCGTGAGAATCGTGAGAATGCGGCCCGGAACGGAGCCGCCCGGAGTGGGGACTAGGTGATAGTCAGTGACCGGCGAGCTGTATCGGATCGAGGCGGATCCCTCGGCCAAAGCTGGCGCGGTGTTGCTGCACGCCCTCAACGGGTTCGTCGACGCCGGCAAGGCCGGGCGTCTGGCGGTGGAACATCTGCTGGCGAATCTCGAGCATCGCGTGCTCGCCACCTTCGATGTCGACCAACTGCTCGACTACCGTTCCCGGCGACCCGCGATGATCTTCGATGAGGACCACTGGGCGAGCTACGATCAGCCCCAACTGGTGCTTTACGAGGTGCGCGACGAGGCGGGCACGGCATTCCTGATACTCGCGGGCGCGGAGCCCGACCTGCAGTGGGAGCGGTTCACCGACGCGATCGTCGAGCTCGTCGAACGCTTCGACGTGGGCCTGACGGTCGGTCTGGGCGCGGTACCGATGGCCGTGCCGCACACCCGCCCGGTGACCGTGACCGCGCACGCGACCCGTCCCGAGCTGGTCTCGTCCTATCAGCGGTGGTTCGGCACCGTCGAGGTTCCCGGCAGCGTCAGCGCGCTGGTGGAACTGCGCCTGGGTGAGGCCGGTCACGACGCGATGGGATTCACCGTGCACGTGCCGCACTACCTGGCCCGCATCGAGTACCCGGAATCCGCCCGGGGCCTGCTGGAACACGTGGCCCGCAGCAGCGGGCTGGATCTGCCTTCCGAGGCGCTGCATCCGGCCGCCTGGCGGGTCCTCGCCGAGGTGGAGGAGCAGATCTCCCGCTCCAAGGAGAGCGCAGCGCTGGTGGCAGGCCTTGAGGCCCGGTTCGACGCCGCCACCGGGAGATCAGACCAGCGCCCGATGCTCGCCACCGATGCCGAGCCGTTGCCGACCGGTGACGAGATCGCCGCGGAGTTGGAGCAGTTTCTCGCCGAGCGGGATGGCGACGACAGCGATGACAACGATGGAGCCGCCGAAGGCTGAGCGCGGGCCGCCATCCCGCAACTCACCGGTAACCCACGTGCTCGCACCGATCTCTACGGTGCAAGGGCACCCGTGAAACGGAGGACCGGTGGTCCAGCATCAGCGGCCGCCGCACCCCGGCGGCATCGTCCCGGGGCTCGTGACGAACCCACCGAGTGGACGACCGTACGGAGCCCTGCATTCGGTCCGTGACGAGCACACACCGCTGTCCTTCCATACCGTGCACGGTTATCGGCGGGCGTTCCGGATCACCGGCGAGGGCCCGCCGCTGCTGCTCATCCACGGCATCGGGGACTCGTCGGCGACCTGGCTCGACGTGATCCCCACGCTGGCGCGGCGGCATCTGGTGATCGCCCCGGACCTGCTCGGGCACGGCGCCTCGGACAAACCACGTGCGGACTACTCAGTGGCCGCCTACGCCAACGGCATGCGCGACCTGCTGGGCGTGCTGGGGGTGGACCGGGTCACTTTGGTGGGGCACTCCCTGGGCGGTGGTGTGGCGATGCAGTTCGCCTATCAGTTCCCGGAGCGCACCGAGCGGCTGGTGCTGGTCTCCACCGGCGGTCTGGGCCGTGAGGTCAACCCGTTGCTGATCCTGGCCTCGCTGCCCGGCGCGGAGACCGTGCTGTCGCTGCTGCTGAGAATCCCCGGCATGCGCCTGCAGGCCGAGCTGTTGGGTCTGCTGCTGCGCCGCATGGGTCACGGCCTGGGCATCGACACCCGGGACATCGTGCGGCTGTTCGACTCGCTGCCCGAGCCCACCGCACGAAGTGCCCTGCTGCGCACGCTGCGCGCGGTGGTGGACCGCCGCGGGCAGGTCGTGACGATGCTCGACCGCTGTTACCTCACTCGGGGCATGCCGACCCTGCTGGTCTGGGGCGCCCGCGACGCCGTCCTGCCACTGCGTCACGCATGGACCGCGCGCGAGGCGATGCCGGGCAGCCAGCTGGAGATCTTCGAGCGAGCCGGGCACTTCCCGTTCCACGCCGACCCGGCGCGCTTCATCGCGGTCCTGGAGACCTTCATCGCGACTTCGGTGCCCGCCGACTGGAGCCCGGAACAGTGGCGGTCGCTGCTGCGGTCCGGGCAGCTTGCCGATGGGGTACCGGCGACCAGCACCGCCCAGCGGCAGGAGGCGACGCGCGCCCTGCGCGATGCGAGCGAGCGCAGCGCAACGTGAACCACGCGACAGGAGCATGGCCGCGCGGTCCGACAGTCGGGCATGCTCGTGATAGTGCCCGGTGCGCACGGCGGCGCACGCTTATCCGGCAGGCGCCGCCGTCGGCGCGACCACCCCTACGGAGGATGCATGCTGAACACGGTCCTCGACTTCGTCTGCCGCCCCCTGGCCCGGCTGGTGATGCGTCCTTCGGTACACGATGCGGAGTTGGTTCCCCAGAGCGGACCGGTCATCCTCGCGAGCAATCATCTGTCCTTCGCGGACAGTGTGGTCATCCCGCTGGTGCTGTCCCGGCGGGTGACCTTCCTGGCCAAGGCGGAGTATTTCGAGGGAACCGGGGTATCCGGCTGGTTGAGTCGGCACTTCTTCCAGGCCATGGGCCACGTGCCGGTCCAGCGGGGTGACGGGCGGGCCGCATGGGGGGCGGTACGGGTGGCCCAGGGAGTGCTGGCGCAGGGCGGTGCGCTGGCCATCTACCCGGAGGGCACCCGCTCCCTGGATGGCCGGCTCTACCGCGGCAGGACCGGAGTGGCCCGGCTCACCCTGCTCACCGGCGCCCCCGTCGTGCCGGTGGCACTCGCCGGGACCGATCGCGTCCAACCGGTCGGTAGCCGATTCCCCCGGCCGCATCGGGTGACGGTCCGATTCGGCGCCCCGCTGGATTTCTCGCGATACTCAGGCAAGGAACGCCAGGTGCCCGTGCTGCGAGTGGTCACGGACGAGATCGTCGCGGCGATCCGCATGCTGTCCGGTCAGGAGTACGTCAACGCCTACCATCCGGCCGCTGCCTGAGCCGTTCCCCGACCGGACCGGTCCAGCGGCCCGGATATTCATTCATCGCTCGGCGAGGCACCGTCGTGACCCGGTTCCTCGTAGGTCATTCCCTGTACGACGAGACGGCGCAGGACAGCGAATTCATCGTCGGTCATCTTCGGCTTGAGCATTTCGACGATGCAATAAATCGGGGGATTCCACTGCGCCTCGCCACCGCCGTTCCACGCGTCATCGAGCACGGGCTGAATGGTCTGATCATCGTAATCACAGCCCACGTCCAGGCCGATGTTGATCAGAAGATTGGCCATGTCATCAAGAGTGATCTGCTCCATGATCTCTCCTTCTGGACGAAGATGGTGCGCCGTCGGCGAGCGGGCCCGCTGGGGACACGGTGTACCAGACCGGGTGCCCCACCAGAACCGGCCTCCCTGGAATAGATGAACCCTCGCACGTGCTTGCTCTATGCGAAGCACTGCCGTCGCCGTCGCGCTACTGCCCGTACGAGGTGACCCGTTGACCGTGGACCAGGACTCACCCGGCAGCATGCGGATGCCTGCGCTGTACCTCAGCCACGGCGCACCGCCGCTGGCCGACGACCTGCACTGGACCGCGCAGCTCGCGGACTGGGCGGTCCAGCTACCCAGGCCGAGGGCGATCCTGGTGGTGTCCGCGCACTGGGAGGCGGCCCCACTGGCGATCGGTGCGACCACGACGGTCCCGCTGACCTATGACTTCTGGGGCTTCCCGGAGCGCTACTACGAGGTGACCTACCCCGCCCCCGGCGCACCGGACCTCGCTGCCCGGGTCCGCAGCCTGCTCCACGACGCCGGGCACCAGCCGCAGGACGTGCCGCGCCGCGGCCTCGACCACGGGGCCTACGTGCCGCTGATGGAGATGTACCCACGGGCCGACGTGCCGGTGCTGCAGATCTCGATGCCGACCCTGGACCCGCAGGAACTGCTGCAGATCGGCCGGCGTCTCGCCCCCCTGCGCGACGAAGGCGTGCTGCTGATCGGCAGCGGATTCACCACGCACAATCTGCGCGGGATGGACCTGACTCAGTCCGCCGATCACCAGCCCCCGACCTGGTCGGTCGAATTCGACGACTGGGTTCGCCGGGTCACCGCGGAGCGGGACATCGACGCGCTGCTCGACTTCCAGCACGCCGCCCCGGCGGCTCGGCTGGCGCACCCCCGCACCGAGCACTTCGCCCCGCTGTTCGTCGCGCTGGGTGCGAGTCTCGACGACCTGCGCAGCCAGGAATCAGTGATCGACGGATACTGGTACGGGCTGTCCAAGCGGTCCTGGCAGTTCACCTGACCCATCCCCCGTCCTCCTCGCGGGCCCGGCGCACCAGCGCGACGAACTGCCGGTCGGGGTCCTTCACCAGCGCGTGGATCGTTCGCACGACCGGACAGGGCGAGCACCAGGAGCTCCGCCTCGCCCAAGTGGTCGTAGAGGTTTCGGTGCAGCAGGCCGAATGCGTCGGCGACCACTGGCGGCATCGTGCTCATCGGATACCTCCCCGCTCGGTCCGCAAGGTCCGCTGCCCTGCCGATCATGAGGCAACCGCGTGCCTCGCGGACAAGCCAGTACTTGCGCTGTGGGCAAGCAAGGCTGCGCTGGTGTGACAAACCTGCCGGTTTACTGCCCCATGTGGGTTTAGTCTCCCGGGCGGGAGGTCACCATGAGGAGTCGCGAACCCACCGTCCGCAGCCGGGAACTCGGCGACGGTCTGCGCCAGGTGATGCAGCGGGCCGGGCTGACCGGCCGGGAGGCCGCACACCTGCTGGGCTGGTCGGAGAGCTGGGTGTCCCGGCTGCTGTCCGGCAAACGGGGTGCCACCGAGCTGGACGTCGCGGCGTTCCTCGGCGTGTGCCGGGTCAAGGGCGCGGAACGAGACCGGCTGCTGGCACTCTGCCAGGAGCAGCGCAGGCCCGGCTGGCTCCAGCAGCACGGCTCCCGCCTGCCCAAACAGCTCGTCACCTTGATCGACCACGAAAGCCGCGCCGTCAGTTACAGCGACATTCAGCCGATGCTCGTGCCCGGCCTGCTGCAGACCGGCGAGTACGCCCGCGCGGTGATCAGCCGGGGTGCCAACATGCCGCCCGAGGAGGTGGACGACCGAGTGGCCGCCCGGCTGGCCCGGCAGAACCTGTTCAGCCGGGACCGCCCGCCCCGGTTCACGTTCTACCTGCACGAGTCGGTGCTGCGCACCCCGGTGGGCGGGCGCGCGGTGATGCGCGACCAACTCCACCACCTCCTGCGGATGTCCACCCGCTCCTACCTGGCCATCCGCGTCGTCCCGCTCTCGCTCGGCGCGCACGCCGCCACAGCCGGGCCGTTCATCTTCCTGGAGTACGCCGAGTTCAAGCCGGTGGTCTACCTCGAGAGCGAGACCGCCAGCCTGTTCCTGGAGAAGCCGGAGGAGATCGCGGCGTACCGGAACGTCCTGGAGGCGCTGGCCGGGACCGCGTTGGGCGAGGGACAATCGAGGGAATTGCTTGCCAGCCTGGCAAACAAGTTCTACGGGAACCGAGAGGACCATGACAACCGTGCCTGAGCCGGACGGCATCGTCTGGCACATCAGCAGCTACAGCGCCAACGGCAGTGCCTGCGTCGAGGTCGGCTGGCGCACCAGCAGCTACAGCCCCAACGGCGGCGACTGCGTGGAGGTGGCGACCACCCCGGACGCTGTGCTGGTCCGCGACTCCAAAGACCGCGACGGCCCCGCCCTCACCGTCCCCGCCGCCACCTGGCGCGCCTTCCTCGCCACCCTCACCCGCTGATCTACTAAGAACTCATCGGCAATGTGACGGTGGGTAGTACGCCGGTCCGGCGCTCATGCCGCGGGGAGCCATGAGGAGCCACGCTGTCCAGGCCAGTGGGGGCCGCGGCGCTCGTCGGCCTGAGCGGGTCACAGGCAATGGGGGGCCTGGCCCTACAGCCGCACTTCCCACGTCGCAAGACGGCGCGAACATCGTCAGCCCGGCCGATGATCAACCCAGATTCATGCCATGGGGTGTCCGTCACATCAGATGGCAACCCGTTCACGTGGACCACGTGGTGAGGTGCGCGAGCACCGCTCTCGTGCTCGACGAGGTTCTTGGCACCCGCATCGTCACCTATGACGGCGTGAAGCTGGACTTCGGCGCCGACTGGCCGGATCTGGATTACCGGGCCGAGGTCGCCAGCCGAACCGGCATCCACCTGACCGTCGTTTCGCGACGGGTGGGAGATCGTGAAGTCCTACTCGGAGCCGGTGCGGTAAGCGTCCGGCGCGCGTTCGGCGAGGTGGTGCAGCACCTTTCTGGCCCGCAGCACCTCCTCGTCCACATCCAGCTCGGTCACGGCCAGGCCGGGTTTCGAGCCGGTCCGCGCGAGGACGTCACCGCCCGGTCCCACCACCTTGGACTGGCCCAGGAAGCGCAGGTCACCCAGCGTGCCGGTCTGGTTCGCCGAGACGAACACGATCTGGTTCTCCGCGGCGCGGGCCCGGTCGTAGAGGTCGAAGAGCTTGGCCTGC
>DASXOV010000085.1:0-6942 GCA_036494005.1 Pseudonocardiaceae bacterium
GGAAGGCCTCCTCGCTGCGGGCCGTCTGCGCCGCGGCGCGGTCCTGCATCGACCCGCCCCGGGCGATCAGGTACACCAGCGCACCGAGCCAGGGCAGCACGATCAGAAACAGTGTCCAGAGCGCCTTGCCCCAGCCGGACAGCTGGTGGTCTCGGAAGATGTCGTTCAGGATCATGATCAGTAGCCAGATCCAGGCGAAGAGCACCATGAACCAGAAGATCGATACCAGGATGTCCCACAGCGCCATCACAAGCTCCTCAAGCGACCGCACCCTTAAGAGGCGCGAACGGTGAACACAGTGCTCAAAGCCTGCGTTCCGCCACCCAGAGCAGGCATCACCCCCTGCGGGTGAGCGGGGGTTGAGCGCTCAGTCCGGGAGCTGACGACCGGCACCCCTTGTCGCGCCGTTGCCCGAGGGCTGGGCTCGCAGCCATGCCTGCGCCCAGCGGGCTCGCGGGTCGATATCGACCAGTACCCGTCTTGGCCAGCAGGGTCAGCGGCATCGCCAGCAGCGCCCCGAGCGGCCCGATGATCCCAGGCCCAGAACACCAGCGACACGAATGTCACGGTCGCCGAGAGGCCGACGACGTCACCCACCACGCGGGGCTGGATCAGCGACTGCACCACGAAGTTGGCCACGCAGTAGATCACCACGACCCACACCAGCAGCGGCCAACCTCCGACCAGCAGGGCGAGCAGGGCTCCCAGCAGCCGCGTCGCCCGGTCCGGGTGATCTCTGGCCCGGTCATGTGCGCTTTCTGCAGGACCGAGAGCCTCTTGTCGCTGCCTAATGCGGCTTGTCGCTAATGCAGTACTCCGGCCTGCTGGGCTGTGTCGGCGGGGAGGAACATCGTGGCCACGAGCCCGATGATGCCGATGAGTGCTAGGACGATCATCGCGAGGGCGTAGGACCGGTCTGGTGTGGTGAGGCCGGAAATGAGGATGGTGCCTGCGATCGCGGTGCCGAGGGATGAGCCCAGGTTGGAGACGCTGCGTGACAGGCCCGAGATCTCGCCCTGTCGTTGTTCGGGGAAGGCGGATTGCACGACGTTGACCGAGGGGGTCAGCATCGTTCCGAGGCCTAGGCCGATGAGCAGGAGTCCGGGTGAGAAGGCCCAGGCGCTGGGCGAGCCCTTCACCATGGCGAGCAGGACGCCGATCCCGGCGAGTGTGGTGATGAACCCTGCCATGATCAGCGTCCGTTGTGGGTGTTTCTTGGCGAGTCGTTCGGCCGCGAGCGACGAGACGAGGATGCCGGCTGTGGCCGCCGTGAAGATGACGCCGGTTTGGATCGCGTTGTAGCCACGAACGACCTGGAGGAAGGCTGAGACGACAAACGCGGTTCCCATGAGCAGCAGCCACTGGATGTTCTGCGTGACGAGGGCGAGGTTGGAGGTGTGGTTCCGGAAGAGCGCGGTGGGGAGTAACGGTTCCTCGCCGGCTCGCTCTCGGGCGCGGACGTGGAGGAAGAACCAGGTGAGCAGGAGGGCTGCGATGGCGAGCAGGATCGCCATCAGCACACCGTTGTTCTCCGCTTGAAGGATTCCCATCACCAGGACGACCAGGCCGGTGGCCGACAGGATCGCTCCGACGGTGTCGAAGGGGCGGCTCGGGTCTGGCGCCACGGGGTCGACGATCCGGCGGCTGAGGATGACGATCGTGGCCACGATGAGGGCTTGAAAGACGAAGGCCGCCCGCCAGCTGATGCCGGTGGTGATGACGCCTCCGATCAGGGGTCCTGCCGCGGCGCCGATGCCTCCCATCCCGGTGATCAGGCCGAAGGCCCGGGCACGGGACTTGAGATCGGGGAAGAGCATCGTGGTGAGGATGTAGACGGGCGGGATCAACAGGGCGGTGCCGACACCTTCGAAGATCGAGTTGCCGAGGATCAGGACGCCCAGACCGGGCGACAGGGCGCTCATCAGGGCGCCGACCCCGTACACGGTGAGGCCGAGTGTGAAGCACCGCTTGCGGCCCCAGCGGTCTGTCAACTTGCCGCCCGGGATCATGAGGGCCGCCATGACCAGCAGGAAGACCGTGATCGCGGTCTGTACCCCTCGCACGGTCGTGTCCAGGTCCGCACTGATGTCGTTGATCATCACGTTCATGTTCGAGCCGGCGAAGCTGCAGATGAACTGGGCGAGGGCGAGCGGAACGAGCATTCGCCTCAGCGAAGGGGACGGCTGTCCCGGGCTGAGGCTGTCAGCCACGTCGCGCCGTACCTGCCGGTGACTGGATGACTGGGCCCTTCGGGTTGTCCAGCTGGTGGTCAAGGTTCAGAGCGGCGGCGATGAGGGCGAGATGGGTGAACGCCTGGGGAAAGTTCCCGACCTGCTGCCCGGTGGGGTCGATCTCTTCTGAGTACAGGCCGAGGTGGTTGGCGTAGGTCAGCATCTTCGAGAACGTCAGCCGGGCGTCGTTGAGCCGCCCGGAGCGGGCGAGTGCATCGGCATAGAGGAAGGTGCACAGCGAGAAGGTGCCCTCCGACCCGGGTAGACCGTCCGGTGAGGCGTTGGGGTCGTAGCGGTACACCAGACTGTCCTCGACCAGCGTCTTGTCCATCGCCGACATGGTCGACTGCCACCGCGGGTCGTTCGGCCTGATGAACCCCAGCAGTGGCATCAGCACGAGCGACGCGTCGAGCACATCGCTGTTCTCATACTGGACGAATGCGCCGAGGCGGCCGTTCCAGCCTTTGGTCATGATCTGCTCGTGGAGGTGGTCACGTTCCTGTGCCCATCGCCTCAGATCGGCAGGCCGGCCCCGGTTCGTGGCCATGCGGATGGCCCGGTCGAACGCGACCCAGGACATGAGCTGCCCGTAGACGAAGTGGCGGCGACCGCCGCGGGTCTCCCAGATGCCCTCGTCGGGATCGTGCCAGTGCTCGCAGAGCCAGTCCATCATGCCGACGATGTGATTCCACCCGTCGTGACTGACGCCCCAGTCGCCGAGCGGGCCGCTGTCGAGGGCGTGGAGCGAGTTCATCGCCTCCCCGTAGATGTCGAGCTGCAGTTGGTCGGATGCGGCGTTGCCGACCCGCACCGGACGCGACCCCAGGTAGCCGTCGAGGTGATCCAGCGTCTCCTCGGTGAGATCGGAGCTGCCGTCGACCCGGTACATGATCTTGAGTGGGCCGGAACCGTCGCTCTTCTCCTCCTCAACTCGCCTGCGCAGCCAGTCACCGAAAGCGGCGGCCTCGTCGGTGAACCCCATGCCGAGCAGGGCGTACACGGAGAACGAGGCGTCGCGCACCCAGGTGAAGCGGTAATCCCAGTTACGGGAACCGCCGACCTGCTCGGGCAGCCCAGCGGTGGGGGCTGCGACGAGACCCCCCGAGGGCGCATAGGTCAGGAGCTTGAGCGTGATCGCCGAGCGCTCGACCGCCTCCCGCCAGCGGCCCCGATACGAACTGTGTTCCAGCCAACTCCGCCAGTAGTCCTCGGTGGCGCGGTACAGCTCCCACACCTGCCCGCCGCCGACCGGGTGGGGCTCGCCTGAATCGCCCGACGCAACAACCAGACCACCGATCTCCCCAGCTGCGACCCGGAACCTCGACCGGACATCGTCCCCGTCACGCTCAAGCGGAGACAGACTGCTCACACTCAGCCTCAGCTCACCGCACTCGAAGACGGCGGTCGTGCCGTGGACGTGCACCTGGTGGGGCCGGCGTCCGTAGTCGAACCGTGGCTCCACCCTGGCTTCGAACTCGACTTCGCCGCGGATGCCTCGCACGACTCGCACGATGCGGCGCCGGTCGGAGACGATACCCGGCGCATCGATCGGCATGAAGTCGAGAACTTCCGCGATGCCCGATTCGGACAGATACCGCGTCACGAGGATGGCGGTGTCGGGCAAGTACATCTGTTTGGTGGTGCGTGCCGGCGTGACCGGCGCCAACGCAAAGCGACCGCCTCGACGCTCGTCCAGCAATGACGCGAACACACTCGGCGAGTCGAAGCGGGGGCAACAGAACCAGTCGATCGTCCCATCCGTCGCGACGAGCGCCGCAGTCTGCAGATCGCCGATCAGCCCGTGGTCTGCGATGGACGGATAGCTCACGCCGGCCCCCTCTCCCACCCTGGGCAACCGACGCTACGACACCGGGCCACCGGCACCCATCATCCGTTCAGGGTGACCGCTGTGGTGCTCGGGAACTCGATGCAGCATCCTGACCTGCGCTCCTAGCGTGCGCAGGTCACGCGCTGCTGACGTGAGCCCTGACAAGCGATCTTGGCTGAAGTCTCTGTCAAGGCACCTCCAGACCGGTCCCGGTGCTCGCTCGACACCGCCACGCGGCCGAGCCGGCACCCGGTGTCATCCGTGCTGTGGCATTGCTCCTCAAGTGTGGCTGATCTTCTGAGTGGTGGGGAGCCTGATGGTGGGCGGAGAGCGGGATGGCGGGGGATGGCTTGCGGCGGCTGGTGTGCCAGGCTGAAGGGGGAACCCGACCAAGGGGGTCCGATGGACGAGGCGAACCACCTGCTCCGCGCTGCGCGGGAGGCGAGGGCGTCGCGGACGAGCCCAGGTTTCGCGTTGAGCCGCTCAGAGCTGGCCGAGCTGGTCAACGCCGCTGCCTATCGTCACACCGGCCGGGTGGGCACTCTCGATGGTCAGTACGTAGCTGAGCTGGAGCGTGGGGTGATCCGGTGGCCCGGGCAGGATTACCGGCGCGCGTTTCGGGAGGTGTTGGACGCGGTCACCGACTCCGAACTCGGTTTCCGCTACGACGGGCCGATCATCCTGCCCCGCAAGGCTGCCGATGCGGCGCCACCGCTGCTCCCCCCGCAGCTTCCCGTGAACGAGAGCAAGCGCGAGCGGCTGGCCTGGGTCCTGTCCGGCCGGTGCCGAGTGGACCCGGCTGTCGTGACTTATCTGGCGGACGTGCTCACTGCGCAGTGCCATGTCGAGGACTCGATCGGGTCGGCCCGGATGCTGCCGGTGGCACTGGCTGAGATCGAACTCGTGGAGCAGTTGACCCGGCAGGCCTGCGGCCCGGTGCGTGCCGCGCTGGTCGCTGTGGTAGCGGGGTACCGCCTGTTCGCCGGGTCGATGGCTGACTACAACGGCGATCAGCGTGCAGCGCTCTACCACGATGCCCGGGCCAGCGAGGCGGCCCGGGAGGTCGGCGATGCCAATCTGGTCGCCGGGGTGTACGGGTTGAAATCGCACCTGGCGTGGGGTCTTGGAGACGCGACCGGCACGGTCGCCCTCGCCGAGGCGGGACTGCAGGACGCTCCGCGGCTCAGCGCCGGTGTCACAGGGTTTCTCGCCCAGATGCAAGCCCGGGGACACGCCCTGCAACACGAGGACGCCGTCGCGGAGGGCCTGATCGACAGCACGGAGCAGCTCACTGCCCGGGCACATGAGCATCCCGAAGACGAGCCGTGGTGGACATACCCCCAGACCCCGGAACGGGTGCTGTTCCAACGCGGAGTCGCCTATCGGGAACTCAACCGGTACCGAGAGGCCAGGGACCAGTTCGACGAAGCACGAGCCGCGCTCCCGGCCTCCTTCCATCGTGACCATGGCCGCTGGGCCGCAAGCCTTGCCCTGGTCTGCGCTCACGACGGCGACGTGGCCGCAGCCCTGACCGCCGGCTGGCAGGCTGTACCGATCGCGCTGGACACCGGCTCGGTCTACACGATCGCCGACCTCCGGTACATGCGCCGGGTTCTCGATCGCCAGCGGGTAGACCGGGCCATCCTCGGCGAGTTCGACGAGGCACTCCGTGAAATCATCGAACCAACCCGGATGTAGCCACATAGGTCCAGACACAGTGCACGCGCCAGTCACTAGACCGGTTTACCGGCAACGCAACCCGCCTACTGTGTAGACCATCACCGCAAGATCGCCTGGGATCGTCACCCTCGACCGAAGCCGATCTGTCACATCAACTGGAATCAGACAGCGGTGCGCTCCTGCTGGCTTCAATGCAGCTGTGTCTTCAACACGATGGTCAGCACGCCGAACAGGGCCGCGATCAGGGTATCGACGAACAGCTGCCGTCCGGTGCGGCCCGCGCGGTGAGCGGCCAAGTGCCCGACAACGCCCAGTAGCAGGACGGTGGCCCACTGGGCGATCATCGTGGCCGTTGACACCGAGGCACCGAGCAGGAGTGCTATCGCCACCACCAACACAGCAGGAGCGCCACCCTGAAGGATGCTGCCCTCGTGGCGCAATGCCCTCCACAGGCCCGAGCCGCGCCCCCGGGTCGGCGTGATGAGCCGGTCACCCAGTACCTCGACATAGACATGGACCAACCAATAAACGATCAGCACTGACGCAACCGCCACGAGAACCTGCGGCCCGGTTTCGGTGTGCCCGCTCACGACCGCCAACACGGCGGAAGACACCACAGCGCCATACAACAGCCGACTGGGGTTGGCCGCAGCCAGTCGGGCAGCGATGCCACTACGGCCGCTTGCCGGTCGACTGCGCGCGCTGCCAGCACCGGCCGTCGGATCCGTCGTCATGCTCACCCTCCAACTGTTGGTCGGCGTGGCGTCCGTGCGGCTACACGTGCAGCCATCAGCCCCGACCGCTTCGAGCGTGCTCGGACCGATCAGGATCGCGCCCAGCGCCCGTGCTCGCGTCCCCCGCAGAAGGTGAGAACGGCCTGCTTGTCAACGCCGCCTGAAGATTGACCCGTCTGTTCCGCTTGGGTTCAAGCGGAACCAGCGGCTCAGTCTTCAACCGGAAGCGACACCCGCCGGTATTTGAGCGGGGAGACGTCGCCTTGTTGGGGAGTCTCTGTGCTCGTGATGTCGGTTCATAAGCCCAGATCACCGGCCCCAACACCATCACCCCCGTCTTCCGCATCCCCCAACCACCCACCAACAGCACAAAGGCCGTAACCGCCGATCAGGCGGTTACGGCCACGTCACAGATGGTTCGCACAATGGTCGAACCGGTGGACCTTGGGGGAACTCACTACAACACAAA
>DASXOV010000086.1:0-5077 GCA_036494005.1 Pseudonocardiaceae bacterium
CGCGCTGGAGCAGGTCGTAGACGCCGAGCCCGGTCAGTGCCAGCAGTGGTCCGGCGGCCAGCCACCACCAGGGGTCGATCCCGACGGAGAGCCCGAGGGTGGCCAGCGCGAGGAGCGCGATGCCGCCGAGGTAGGTGAAACGGGTCACAGCGCGAGGCTAAGCGATGGCTGCCGCATCCGCCGGTGCGCACGCCGGAACCTGGAGAGTGGTTCGATACGTTGTCAGGCCGACAGCAGAAGGGACTCGCCATGTCGTTGATCCGGAAGCTGGCTGCGCTTGGAGTGGCCGCAGAGGCCGCGCGCCGCTATGCCCAGAAGAACCCCCAGAAGGCCCGAGAGCTGACCGAGAAGGCAGCCTCGTTCGCCGACCAGCGCACCGGTGGCAAGTACCACGGGCAGATCGAGTCGGCGAAGCGCAAGCTCGCCGACCTCGGTGGCTACGCCGCGCCGGAGCCGCCGCTCACCGCGCAGGCGGTCATCACCCCCGCGGAGCCGCGCCCGGCCCCGCCGACTCCCTACAAGCGCGGCTGAATCCGCGCGGGCGATGCCGCCCGAGGCGGCTCATGCCACGATGTCGCTAGCGAGCCCGTCCATCCGGAGGGGCGGCCGGCGCCCCCACCGGGTCGCCGGCCCGTTCGCTGCCGATGTGCCCCGGGCCGCCACAAGCGGCTTGGGGACCTGAGCACGAGGAGCCGCCATGCCGTCGTCGTGGCCCGGTTTTGTCGAGCCTGACCCCACTCCGCAGCAGGTCATCGCCGGCCTGCACGCCACCGTCGAAGGTGGCGAGGACCTGGTTCAGGTGCTCACCCCGGAGGGGGTGCGGGTGGCCGAGCCCCGGTTCGACCATTACCTGACCGACATCGACGTGGACCGCCTCAAGGCGTTCTACCGGGACATGGTGCTGGT
Organism: Pseudonocardiaceae bacterium; assembly: GCA_036494005.1. GTDB lineage: Bacteria > Actinomycetota > Actinomycetes > Mycobacteriales > Pseudonocardiaceae. The sequence continues at coordinate 907 of DASXOV010000086.1, forward strand.
CCGCCGGGTGGACCGGGAGGCCAACGCGCTGCAGCGGCAGGGCCAGCTCGGCATCTGGGTGCCGCTGCTGGGCCAGGAGGCCGCCCAGATCGGCGCCGGCCGGGCGATGTCGGCGCGGGACATGGCGTTCCCCAGCTACCGCGAGCACGGCGTCGCCTGGGCCCGGGGCATCGACCCGACGGAGCTGCTCGGCATCTTCCGGGGTACCGACCACGGCAGCTGGGACCCGGCCGAGGTCGGCTTCCACCTCTACACCATCGTGATCGGTAACCAGTGCCTCAACGCCACCGGTTACGCGATGGGGCAGCGGCTGGACGGCAGGATCGGCGACGCCGAGACCGGCGAGGCCACCATCTGCTTCTTCGGCGACGGCGCGACCTCACAGGGCGACGTGCACGAGGCGTTCGTCTGGGCGGCGGTCTACGACTCGCCCGTGGTGTTCTTCTGCCAGAACAACCAGTGGGCGATCTCGGCGCCGCTGGAGCGGCAGACCCGGGTGCCGTTGTATCGGCGGGCGCAGGGCTACGGCTTCCCGGGGATCCGGGTGGACGGCAACGATGTGCTCGCCACGCTGGCCGTGACCCGCTGGGCACTGCAGGAGTGCCGCACCGGGAACGGCCCGGTGCTGATCGAGGCGGCCACCTACCGGATGGACGCGCACACCACGTCGGACGACCCGACCCGTTACCGGCTGGCCGACGAGTTGGAGGCGTGGAAGCTCAAGGACCCGATCGAGCGGGTGCGGGTACACCTGGCCAGGGAGGGACTGGCGGAGCCGGAGTTCTTCGACGAGGTCGCCGCCGAGTGTGAGGAGCTGGCCACCCGGGTACGGGAGTACTGCTTCTCGATGCCCGCCCCCGGCCCCGACCGGATCTTCTCCGAGGTCTACGCGGAACTCTCCCCACCCGTGGAGAGCCAGCGGGAGCAGCAGCTGGCCTACCACGAGACCTTCATCGAATCCTGAGAAGGATTTGCAATAGTTGGCATTCCGAGTTTCCGGAGTGCGAGAGTCGTGCTGTGCACAATGAGATTTCCATGCGATAAATCATTCGGAAGATCTGCTGCCTTCGCGGACCTCGTCATGTAAAAATGGTCGCAGTGTCCATCACGACTCACCGGTGCCGCCTCGCTCGACCGGGCAGCCTGCGCCGGAGGTCTGGTAACCGTCCTGGCCGCCACGAACGGCGGGGTGGGAGGAGTGGAACATGTCCACCGTGCAGCAGTTGGAAAGCGTGCGGCCGGCAGCGGAGTCGGTATCGAGTATGCCTGTATCGAGTATGACAATGGCGAAAGCGCTCAACGCCGGCCTGCGGGCCGCGATGGAGGCCGATCCCAAGGTCATCATCATGGGAGAGGATGTCGGTAAGCTCGGCGGCGTCTTCCGGATCACCGACGCTCTGCAGAAGGACTTCGGTGAGCAGCGAGTGCTCGACACTCCGCTGGCCGAATCCGGGATCATCGGTACCGCGGTCGGGCTGGCGATCCGCGGGTACCGGCCGGTGTGCGAGATCCAGTTCGACGGGTTCGTCTTCCCGGGCTTCGACCAGATCGTCTCCCAGCTCGCGAAGCTGCACTACCGCTCGCAGGGCAAGCTCCGGATGCCGGTGGTGGTGCGTATCCCGCACGGTGGCGGCATCGGCGCTGTCGAGCATCACTCGGAGTCCCCCGAGTCCTACTTCGCCCACACCCCAGGGCTGAAGGTCGTGGCCTGCTCCAACCCGATGGACGCCTACTGGATGATCCAGCAGGCGATCGCCTGCGACGATCCGGTGATCTTCTTTGAACCCAAGCGGCGCTACTGGGAGAAGGGCGAGGTGGACACCGGCCGGGCGCCGTCGCCGCTGTTCGCCTCGCGGGTGCTGCGTCCGGGTACCTCGGCGACGGTCGTGACCTACGGGCCGACGGTGCGCACCGCACTGGACAGTGCTGCCGCGGCGGAACTGGACGGCCACCACCTCGAGGTGATCGATCTGCGTACGCTGTCCCCCCTGGACCTCACACCGGTGTTCGCCTCGGTGCGGCGGACCGGACGGCTGGTCGTGGTGTCCGAGGCCCCTGGTGAGGTGTCGCTGACCTCGGAGGTGGCGGCCCGGGTGTCCGAGGAGTGCTTCTTCTCGCTGGAGGCGCCGGTGCTGCGGGTGACCGGGTTCGACACCCCCTACCCGCCCTCGAAGTGCGAGGAGGACTACTTGCCCGATCTAGACCGGGTGCTCGACGCTGTCGACCGCGTGTTGGCGTTCTGAGTGTTTCCTGGAGTGATGAACTGTCGTGGTGAGGTACTGATCTGATGGCGCCCGTCAAGCAGTTTCCGCTACCCGATGTCGGCGAGGGTCTCACTGAGGCGGAGATCCTCAGCTGGCACGTCAAACCCGGGGACGCGGTCAGGGTCAACCAGATCATCGTCGAGATCGAGACGGCCAAGGCGGCCGTCGAACTGCCCTGCCCCTGGGCCGGGGTGATCACCGAACTGTTCGCCGAACCGGGAACCACCGTGCAGGTCGGTGCCCCCCTCGTCGGGATCGACCTCGACCCGAGCGTGACGGCACCCGCCGAGGGCGACGTCCCTTCGTCGTCCGCGCAGGGCGCCCGGCCTGATGCGGGGACCGGCGAGCGCGTTCCCAACCTGGTGGGCTACGGCCCGCGCACTTCGACCGCGGCTCGCCGCCCCCGCAAGGGCGCCCCGTCCGCGGCCCCGGTCGGCACTGCGACGGAGTCCGTCGCAACGGAGTCCGCCGCAACGGAGTCCGCCGAGGAGACCACGGTGCCCCAGGCCAAACCACCGGTGCGCAAGCTGGCCAGGGAGCTGGGTATCGATCTGCACACCGTGCTCGGTTCGGGATCCGGTGGGGTGATCACCAGAGAGGACGTAGAACGGGCCAGGGGGGATCTGCCCGAAGAGGATCTGCCCGAAGAGGATCTGCCCGAAGAGGATCTGCACAGCCCGGCGCCGTTCGGTGGAAACGGCAGTGGTGCCGCGACGGACACCCGCGCGACGGACACCCGGCAGCGCAGGGAACCGATCCGCGGGGTGCGCAAGGCCACCGCGGCGGCGATGGTGGCCTCCGCCTTCACCGCACCGCATGTGACCGAGTTCCTCACCCTCGATGTGACGCCGATGATGGAGTTGCGGGCGCGGCTCAAGCAGCAGCCGCAGTTCCGTGACGTCAAGCTCACCCCGCTGGCATTCGCGGCCAAGGCGATGTGCCTGGCGGTGCGGCGCACCCCGGAGGCCAACGCGCGCTGGGACGAGGCCGCGGGCGAGATCGTCTACTTCGACTACGTGCACCTCGGCATCGCCGCGGCCACTCCGCGCGGACTGGTGGTGCCCAAGATCCGCGACGCGGACGGGATGTCACTGCGCGAACTGGCCGTCGCACTGGAGACCCTTACCACCACCGCACGGGAGGGGCGTACCTCACCGGGCGACATGGCGGACGGCACGACCACGATCACCAACGTCGGCGTTTACGGCGTCGACACCGGCACCCCCATCCTCAATCCGGGTGAGTCGGCGATCCTGGCGCTCGGCGCGATCCGGGACATGCCCTGGGTGGTGGACGGCGCCGTCGTGCCGCGCAAGGTCTGTCAGCTGGCGCTGTCCTTCGACCACCGGGTGGTGGACGGGCAACAGGGCTCGCGGTTCCTCGCCGACCTCGGCGCCCTGCTCGCCGACCCGGCCCTGGCCCTCACCTACTGATCCCCCGGGTGTGCTGATCACGATTTGTGTGCCGGCAACGACACATTCTGTCGTTTCCGGCACACAACCAGCGATCATCGGCCGGAAGTGCGGTCAGGCGTCCGGAGCCGGGGCAGTTGACTGCGGGGGATGCCGGGGGTGCGAAGAAAGCCAGGCGTGCAGCGCGGCGGGTCCGACCGCCCGGGCGCGGGAGGGGAGACGGGCGCGCAACCCACGGTCGGCGGTGACCACTATCCAGGCACCGCCGCGCCGGGCGACGTCGACGATGGTGTCGTCGCCGGAGCCCGGCGCGCGGATCACGTCGACCCCCGGGACGTCGGGTGCCCGTTTCGCCGCGCCTTCCAGCACCACCACCGGCCGGGTGACCCAGGCGAAGCGACCGTCACCGGCCGGGAACGTGCCCGGCGTCGCGTCGGCGATCTCCCTGAGCAGCCGTTCGGCGGCGCCGACCCGGTCGCGCCACCAGCCGTCGGG
>DASXOV010000087.1:0-2676 GCA_036494005.1 Pseudonocardiaceae bacterium
TCGGTGTGGAAGATCACCCCGGCCACCTGGTCCTTACCACCGCGGGCAGTGACGGCCATCTTGATGGTCTGACCAGCCAGTTCGGCGTCCGGGTGGCAGCTGGTGGCGTAGCCGAGCAGCCGGCGGGAGAACAGATCGATCGCCGTCGACAGGTACAGTTTGCCCTCATCGGTGGGAATCTCGGTCATGTCGCCGACCCATTTCACGTTCGGCGTCGGCGCGGTGAAATCCCGTTTCACCAGATCCGGAAACGGGACCGCCCGCTTGTCCGGCCGGGTGAGATTCTTCCGTCGTTTCTTCGGGCGCGCCACCAATCCTTGCCGGGCCATGGACTTGGCCACGGTTTTCTCGCTGACCTGCCATCCCAGATCACCCAAATCGGCGTGAATACGAGGCGACCCATGCAACCCGTGGGAAGCCTTGAACGCCTCGGCCACCGCCGCATCCAGCTCGGCGCGCCGCTGCTCGGATGGCGTGGGCGTGTGAGTCCGGTGGTGCCACTTGTAGAACCAGGACTCCGACACGCACAGCGCCCGGCAGGCCACCGCGTGCGGCACCCGATGAGCGGTCCTCTGGTCGGCGATGAACGCGGCCAGGCTCACCGCGTCGCCTCCTTCACCCACCCGACCACGGAGCGCTTGAGCACTGTGAGGATGATCAGGCACCACCAAGAACGGGGTTGACCCAGCTTGAGACTGGCCACGATGCCTTCGTGATGACCTGTCGCCCTGTGCCGGTGGTGCGGCCCGATCAGGCGGGGATGTGTCCCAATAGGGGCCTTGCCGTGCATCATCACAGTCCTGACCTCCTCGCCCGGTCGGTGTTGTCCACCACCACCGGCTGAGGAGACACCGCGTGACCCGCACCCCCGACGAGACCATCGCCGAGCACGATCACCAGGACGAACAGGTGGTTCTCGGCGTCGACACCCATGCCGACGTCCACGTCGCAGCGGTGATCACGGTCCTAGGAGCACTGCTGGGCACCCGCTCATTCCCCGCCACCGCCGCCGGCTACAAGGCGCTGCTGGCCTGGGCCCGCAGCCACGGATGCCTGCGCCGAGCCGGAGTCGAGGGCACCAGCTCCCACGGCACCGCACTGAACCGGCACTTGGCCCGCAACGGCGTACAGGTGATCGAGGTCAACCGGCCCGACCGCGCCGCCCGCCGCCGCCGAGGCAAGAACGATGCCATCGACGCCGAGAACGCCGCCCGCGCGGTCCTGACCGACCAGGCCACCGCCCTGGCCAAGAGCGGCGACGGCGCGGTCGAGAGGATCCGCATGCTCAAGATCGCCAAGGACTCGGCGACCAAGGCCCGCACCCAGACCATCAACCAGCTGCGCGTCGTGCTGGCCCGGGCCGAACCCGGCCTGCGCGAGTCCCTGGCCGGGCTCGGCCTGGCCACCCTCGTTCGCCGCTGCGCCGAGCTGACCGACACCAGCATCCATGACATCGACGGTGCCGCCGTTCACGTGCTGGGCACGCTCGCTCGCCGCGTTGTGGCGCTCAACGCGGAGATTTGCTCTTACCAGCGGCACCTGACCACCATCATCAGCACCTGTGCCCCGGATCTGCTGGAACGCCCCGGGATCGGCCCCGACACCGCCGCTGCCCTGCTCATCACCGCCGGTGACAACCCGGACCGGCTGACCAGCGAGGCCGCGTTCGCCGCGCTGTGCGGCGTCAACCCCATCGAAGCGTCCTCCGGCAAAACCACCCGACATCGACTCAACCGCGGCGGCGATCGCCGCAGCAATAGCGCGCTCTACACCGTCGTGCTCACCCGTCTGGGCCGTGACCAGCGCACTCGTGACTACGCCGAGCGCCGCACCAGCGAGGGCAAGTCCAAGAAAGAGATCATCCGCTGCCTGAAGCGCTACGTCGCCCGCGAGGTCTTCCCGATCATCACAGAAGCTCTCTCACCCGGCGCAACGGCCCCTGCGACAACTTGACAAACATAGGGGCGTCATCACGCTCCATCCGCAACTCGGCCACTTCCTGACGCAACCGGGCCAACTCGGCACGATCGTCGCTGGTCAAACCCTCGACCTCACCGCGTTCGACCTTGTCCTGCTTGACCCAGTTCGCCAGCGTCCCCGCATTGATCCCCAGGTCAGCAGCGACCTGAGCGATCGGCTTGTTCGTCTCCCGCACGATCCGAACCGCTCCCTCACGGAACGTCCGGTCGAACCGACGTCGCTTCTCCGGCATGGCGCTCCTTATAGTCCATGCCTCCACGATCTTGGGGGAACCTCATTCACGCGCCGCGCCTCGCCTCGCCCGATCGCGCCGAGCCGCCGAGGGCGCGCTATTTGTTGTCACTGGCCGCCGCCTTCAGTTATGGTCCGCGTAGCGTCCCACGCGATCGCGTTCCGAAAGTCCTGTGGATTATTTTTGAATGTTGCACACGATCTTCGGGTCGGGCCCGCGCAACCCCGCGCGGTGCCTGTCCGGAGCGATACCGCCGGACAGCGGTCCGTGTCGCCAGAGAGGTGGGAACGAATGGGGATACAGACATTTGGCACTCGACGATCATTAGGCGTCGGGGAGCGCTCAGCCGCACCCTTGCTGCAACGGGCGACGAAGTGCGGTGAATCGTGCTCGTGCGCGTCCTGCGCAGCCACGCCTGACCAGTCTCGAGTGGCGCCGAGGGAGGTGGAGGACGTCATCAGCCG
>DASXOV010000088.1:0-7060 GCA_036494005.1 Pseudonocardiaceae bacterium
AACACATCTGTTGCCAGAATGCGCACAACGCTGGTCGTGATGGCTGCGACACCCGGCAGCGTCAGCCGATCCGTGCCTGGCGGGTGCGCACGCCCGGGAACGACACGGGGGCGATGCGGGCGCCGAGGACCTCATAGAGTAGGGAGGCGGTTACAGGCGGCCGCCAGGCGAGCGAGCGGCGCACGGATCAGTGCACTGGAGGGTGGTTGTGACCGAGGGGGATCTGATCGCGGGACGCTACCGGTTGGTCTGTCAGGTGGGCTCCGGGGCGATGGGTGTGGTGTGGCAGGCCCGTGACGAACTCCTGCACCGCGTCGTGGCGGTCAAGGAGGTGCTGCTGCCGCTGGGTATGAGCGAACCACAGGCCGAGGAGGCCACCCGCCGCGCGATGCGGGAGGGACGCATCGCGGCGCGGCTGCACCACCCCCATGCGATCACCGTGTACGACGTGGTCGAGCACGAGGACAAGCCGTGTCTGATCATGGAGTACCTGCATTCCGAGAGCCTGTCCGCGGTCCTGGCCCGCCGGGGCCCGCTGCCTCCGGCGGACGTGGCCAGGATCGGAAGCCAGATCGCCGCTGCGCTGGCCGCCGCACACCTGGCGGGAATCGTGCATCGGGACATCAAGCCGGGCAACGTGCTCATCGCCGACGACGGTACGGCGAAGATCACCGACTTCGGCATCTCCCGTGCCATCGGCGACGGCACCGTGACCGCCACCGGGGTGCTGGCCGGTACCCCCGCCTACTTCGCCCCGGAAGTGGCCCAGGGCCAGAACGCCGGCTTTCACTCCGATGTCTTCTCCCTGGGTTCCACCCTGTATGCGGCTGTGGAGGGGGCGCCGCCCTTCGGGCTCGACGACAACCCCATCGCGCTGATCTACCGGATCACCACCAGCGAGATCATTCCACCGAAACAGGCCGGTCCACTCACCCCCGTCCTGGTCGAGAGCCTCAGGCGCAACCGGTCCCAGCGACCCACCATGACGCAGGTGCAGCAAGCACTGGACGCGGTCGCCGATCCGCCCTCGGACTCCACCGCTGATCCGTCCAGCACTGGACCATCCAGCACTGGACCGTCCAGGCCGGCACCGGCGGTGGCAGCCACACCGGCGATGACGGGCATTCCGGCGCTGCAGGAGCGGACCATCGGCTCGCTGCCCCTGGTGAACGACGCCACACGGGACGCAGCCACACGGGACGCCGCAGGGCAGGCTCCGGCCCCCGAGCCGCGCCCCGGGCGTAGCAGGAGCACGCCGCGGCGCTCGGCGATCGCCGTCGCGGTGATGGCGCTGGTGGCGATGGGCATCCTGACCGGCACCGTGATCAACAACGCGGGTGGTACCTCCGGCGGTGTCGCCGGTCCGACGACGCCGGCGTCCGGCACCTCGCGCAGTCAGCAGCCCCCGTCCCCGACTGCGGACACACACCCTCCGGCCGCTAGTCCCGCACCCGGCCCGCCGATCAGCGCCGCACCCCCGCAGGACACCCCCGGGCAACTGCGGGCCGCGATCTCGGACTACTACGCGCTGATGCCCGGGCATCTGCAGGACGGATGGGGGCGGCTGACCACCGGCTACCAAGATGATCACGCCGGAGGTTTCGCCAGTTATCAGAGCTTCTGGAATTCTATGCAGCGGGTCGAGGTCTCCGACGTCTCAGCGACGGAACCCGCCGCGGCGAACGCCACGATCACCTACTTCTACAAGGACGGGCGGGTCATCGAGGAGCGGACCAGCTTCGGGCTGGCCAATGAGGACGGCCGGTGGAAGATAGGCAGCTCCACGGTGACGAGCAGCCACACGAAGAACATCTGAGGAACACACCCCGTATCGGGCCGGGCACTCCACGCGCAATCGTTCGGTGGTTGTTGTGACTCGGCCACGCGCGCGGTGAGGCGCGACGTTCGTGCCGTACGCGGATTCGAGGGTCGCAGGCGGGAAAATCGATCAATCCGAATTGTGCGAGCTGCGCCCGCGCTGGCGACCGGCCGCCTGCTGACACCGCAGACCCCCAGGCGCGCCACGTCTTCACGCTGAACTGAGTGGACCGGTCAGGTCGCGTCGGGGTCGATCGGCGGGCGCTCACCCGACCGGAGCCGGACCGGTGCCTGCGGGACGGCGGCGTGCGGGACCGGGGTGGGTTCCGGTACGTATCCGGCGGGCTGGACCGGGTCGTCGAGAAGGTGCCGTCTGAGCGCGGCCTGGGGAGTGGACCAGGAGAGTGGATCGCCCAGTTGGGCGCGCAGGTCCCGCAGTGGAGTACGGATCTCGTCGAACTCCGGGCCGATCTCGGACCGGATGCGGTCGTTCGCGTCCTGGGCGAATCCCTTGACCTGGCGCACCGTGCGGCCCAGCCAGGCCGCTGCGGCGGGCAACCGTTCGGGGCCCAGTATGAACATGGCCACCACCGCGAGCACGAACAGCTTCTCGAAGCTCAGATCCAGCATGGACCCTCCCCGCCCTCCTGACCGGCCAGCACCCGGTTAGTGGGTGGATTCGGTGGACTGGATGGGCTGCTCACGCGCGGACTGCTCACGGGAGGACAAGGCCTGCGGAGGATCGGCAACGGCCGGGCGGTGACCCGCCGGCTCCTCGTCGCGCAAGGTCTTCATCTCACCCTTGAACACCCGGGCCGACTGCCCCAGCGAACGGGCCGCCTCGGGCAGCTTCTTCGCGCCGAACAGCAAGACCATCACCCCGATGAGGATCAGAAAATGCCAACCGGCCAAGTTCGACAACATATGCTCGTCCTTCCGTCTGTTGAGGGTCGTCCGTTGAAGGTGCCGTCCGTTGACGGTGCCGTCCGTTGAAGGTGCCGTCCGTTGAAGGTGCCCTCCGTTGAGATGCACGGTACTGCGCACCAGGTTCAGGTCCTCAGCTCAGCCACCCGCGGTGCTGGCGGACTCGGTTCTGTCCCGGGCGCGAGCCGGGCGCAGCAACAGCACGCAGGCTGCGAGGGTTGCGACCCCTTCGGCGACGGCGCTGAGGATCTTCTCGGGATACCAGGTCGGTTCGTACATGTCCGGCAGCGGTCCCAGCGCACCGATGTCGACGTAGCCGTAGAGCAGCACGGCGCCCAGCGCGCTACCCGCGACGAGCAGCGCGACGATCGCCGCTGCCCGCCACCGGATGAACAGCACCAGCAGCGCGGCGAGCACGGCGACCACGGCTTCGACACGGAAGAGCGCGCCTTGGCTGGTCACGGCGGTGTTCCCGTCGAAGCCGGCGGCGAGGTCGACATGCACAGAGGCATCGCAGGCCAGCCCGGCAGCGGCCACCACGCGCGCGATCACCATGAGTTCGACGTCCTTTCCGTTGGACTGGACCGGTGCCCGGCGTGCTCAGTGGCAGCCCACCGGGCACCGGACCGTCGCGGGAGGGGTCATGCTCATGGCGGTTGTCACTTCACCGTGAGGGTGCCCGTCATGTACTGGTGGATGGAGCAGACGTAGGAGTACTTGCCCGGTTTGCCGGGCGCGGTGATCTCAGCGCGCTGGCCGCCTGCGACCTTGCCCGTGTCGAAGGACTTGTCATCGGCGGTCACCGTGTGACTCGCCTGATCCTGGTTCAGCACGGTGATCTTCGTGCCCGGCGCGACCGTGAGCGTGTCCGGCTGGAACGCGAAGCTTTTGATCACGACGGTGTTCGCGGCGGGGGCAGCGGCTGAACCGCCACCCTCGCCGCTGCCCGTCGTGCCTCCGCAGCCCACCGCCAGCCCCAGTACGGCGACCAGCACCATGGCCAGCAACGCCCACGGGCGGCGCCGGATCGCGGTAGCGGATTGGCTCATGACGGGCTCACCTCACCGCATCAGCGCGTCGGGTTTGACCGCGCTGTCGATCCCGATGAATGAGTCCGGGGCCGGGTACTGACCCAGGACGAAGTTCAGGATCGCGGCGTGCATGGCCTCCACCGGCTGGATGGTGGCCGCGGTCATGATGCCGCCGGCATCGGACACGTTCGCCGCGGCGAAGGTGTAGGTCTGCGCGGCGGCGTTCTCCAGACTGAGGGCGAGTTTGGCCACGTCGGGCACCGACTTCGCCGCGTTGAGCATGTCCACCTGGGACTGGGTGATGGTCAGCGGCGCGTCCATGATGGTCGGCTTGCCCGCCTTGGACAGCACCGCGTTCCAGCCCTGGGCGTGGTCGGCGTGCTGCTTCATCGCGGTCTGCACGAAGGTGGCCACCGCAGGCGGTACGGCGCCCAGCTGCCCGGCGCTCGCCTTCTTCAACGCCCCGTCGTACGCGGTGACGGCCAGGTTCTCCAGCGCCGCCGCCAGGGCGACCACCTTCAGGTCCCCGGTGTAGAGCTCGCCACCTCCGGCCGGGCCGGACGTCGGGGCCGCCGATGACGAACCCGCCGCCCCCGTCTGCCCGCTGGAGCAGGCCGCGGCGGCGCCGAGGGCGACTGCCCCGGCGGCACCGAGGACGAAACCGCGCCGGCTGGACGGCTGGCGCACCATCTTCCCGAGGTTGACGGCCATGTCGTCGAGGGTCTTGCGAACCTGCGGGAACGTTGATTCGTGCAGTTCGTCCATATCGCGGGTCATCTGGGACAGTTCCCGCTCGCTGATGGCCATCTCGGGTCGCTTACCGCGGTTGCGGAAGATGCTCATCGGACCGCTCCTTCCTCAACCGGGGCGGCCTGGGCGGTCGGGTAGAACGAGTCGGGGAAGCCCACACTGCCTGCCGCAGCGGGCAACTTCGTCAGATCAGGCGGTAGCGCGATCAACTCCGGGGCACCCCCCCTGAGCAGCGCCTGGACCGCCAGCAGGATCGCCTTGTGCTGGGATTCCACCCCGGCAACGCTGGCGAACAGCTGCCGCAGCTCGGGGGTGGAGACCAGCCCGACGTCCTTGACGTAGGTCTGGGCGGCCACGTCCTCCAGCGAGATCGCCAGCTCGACCACGTCGGCCGGGCCCTTGATCGTCGGCACGGCCTTCTTCACCACGTCGGCGTACTTGGGGTCCGGCCCGGTCTGGGGCTTGCCGCCCAGTTTCTGGGCCGCCGCGTTGAACGCCTGCCCGTGCTCGGTGTGCTGGCCCATCGTCTTCATCGCGAACGCCTTCACAACCGGGTTCGCGTCGCTACCGCCGATGAATGGCAATGTCAACGCCGTCTGGTAGGTCGAAACGGCGAGGTTCTCCAGACCCGCAGCGGTCTGCAACGCCGCCACATCGTCATTGGCCGCCCACGCCGTGCCTGCCGACAGCAGCGTCGCCGCTCCGGCGATTCCAGCCGCGGCGGCCACCGGCCTGAGGTGCGAACGCTCCCGCTGCGCCGTGACGCGGGCCTCCCGAGCGGCATCGACGTAGTCACTCAGATCCGCACGTGCGCTCCGCATCGCGTCAGACTGCAAATCGTCAGATTCCTCGAGAAACTCTCGGAACCTGCGTTCATCGATCTCTTTATGCACGAAACCTCCAACTGCCTTGGCGATCTCGCGCGGCCAGTGACCGCGCGACGCTACGGTCAGCCTTTCGGCCCCAGGCACGGATAGGTTCAGCAGCCGAAGGTCACGATCAGGTGACAGCGCGTGATCATCCCGTCGGGCGATGGAGATCGCAGGCTATGACAGGCGGCTGCACGCGGCGCAGCGCCAGGTGCGGGCTGGGGCTGTATTCACCCCGCTCCAGGTAGCCGACCGTCTGGTAGCGCCCAGTTGCTCGACCAGGGACGTCACGCCCGGTCAGCCGCGGGTGTAGCGGTGTTTCACGTCGGGCGGGAAATACTCCGGGTCGCCGGTAGGGTGCAGAGTCAGCCTCGGGGCCTGGTACTCCGGCGGGGTGTAGTGCGCGAATTCGCTGTTGAGCCTGCGGAGCTGGGTGAGGATCGACTCGGTGATCGTCTGCCGCATTGTTTCGGTGCCCTCGACACCCGGGGCCAGCTCGACCGCGATCGCGAGATGACGGTCCCGGTCGGTGTCCTCCCGGGACTCCATGACGAATTTCCCGGTGACCCAGCCGTCGACGGGTGGGCATTCCAGCCCGACGGTGATGTTCTCCGGGTAGATGTTCGCGCCGAAGTAGGACAGCGTGAACGCCGAGCGCCCGAAGACGTAGACGAACGGCAGCTCCCGGACGCCGCGACCGGTTCCGAGTTCGGCCAGCGGGTCGAAGCCGTGTTCGGCCAGGAATCCCAGCATCTCGGGGTAGTCGAGCACACCACCGTTGTCGGCGATGTGATAGCGAATGAGCGGGATGCCGTTGTCGCCGGAGAACAGCAGGGTGCCGTCCTGGGTCTCGAACAGCCGGCTGGTCGGCTGATACTGCGCCAGGGTGGGCAGCCGCGACTCCCCGAAGAGCGCCAGCGCCGCCTCGGGACGGCTCGCCAGGAAACGGCGGATGCAGATCGACAGTGGGGTCTCGTTGGCCAGCACCCCGGCGTCGGCGGTGCCGTAGAGCGACGCCGAGTCGTGGCACGGTGCTGTCCCGCCGGTGCGGGCGCCGACCAGGCTGCGCCATTCCTCGCTGAACACCTCCCCGGCGAGCACCAGCTTGATCCGGTAGTCCGGCCAGGGCACCCCGCGGGCCCGGCCGGTGTCGATGACGTCCTTGACGAACGGCGGGTACCCGAGCAGCACCACCTGGTCGAACGCCGCGCCGAGCGCGGTGACCACCCGCAGGATCTCCTCCTTGTTGTTGCCGGGAGTGATCACGGTAATCGGGTAGCCCTTGGCTGCCAGGTGACGGCAGCAGTTCGCGGTGAACATCCCGCCGACCCAGGTGCCCAGGGCGAAACAGACCACGGCGAGGGTCCGACGCTGGTCGGCGGCGAAGCTGTCGTGAAAGATCTGCTCGAATCGGACGGCGATGGCGTACTCATCGGCCACCGTGCGCGGCCAGAATGTCGGCTCACCGGTCGAGCCCGAGGACACCGCGATCATGTCGCACCCGGAGAGTTCGCCGTCGCGGCACAGCCGGGTGAGGCTGTGCCTGCGCAGATAGTTCGCCTTGGTCAGCAGGGGCAGCGCCCGGAAATCGGCCATCTCCCGCACCGCGGCGGGATCGACGTCGTGCTCCGCCAGGAAGTCCCGGTAAGCGGGCACCCCAGCCGCAAC
>DASXOV010000089.1:0-1548 GCA_036494005.1 Pseudonocardiaceae bacterium
GGGCTACCTGGAAGCTCTCGACGTCCGTGAGCTCGGCGACCACCATGTGGTCGGGGACATCCTGGGGCAGTTCTTCGACGCCTCGGGTTCCGTCGTCCCGCTGCCCATTCACGACCGCCGGATCGGCATCGAGCTGTCCGATCTGGCCCAGATCCCCAAGGTGGTCGGGGTGGCCGGCGGCCTGCACAAGGTCGAGGCGATCCTCGGCGCGCTGCGCGGCGGGTTCCTCGACGTCCTGGTCACAAACGAGCTCGCCGCGCTCCGCCTGCTCAAGCTGGAGCGCGCGGCCGCGTAGGGTCCGGGCAGAGAGATTTGCATGAATGTGGCGTTGTACACACTCTTTGGGGCACAGCGCCACATTCATACCTTCCCCACGGCGCTAGATCCGTGAGAGACGGTGCTTATGAGGCGAGGGGGGCGCTTGGGGCGAGATGCGATGACAGGCGATGGGCAGGGACCTTCCGACGATAGGGCGAGACCCATTCCTGGCGCGGCTCCATGCTCACCGTTCCGGACAAAAGTTACAAAACGCCCTCTGCTTGGGCGGTGCCCAGCCGATGAATGTGACTCTCTGCTGGATAGATCCGGTAGAGAGTCACATTCATCGGTTTCGGCAAGGACACCCGGGGTGGGCGCTGAAGCGGGGGATCGGGGAGAGGGCTTGCCATGGCTGGCGAACGGGGCAGATACTGCAGCTACGAGCAGATGCGCACGTGATGAGCGAATGCTCTGGCCAGGCGAAGGTCGAGATCCGGCGGACATGGCAGTTGCGAGCACCCCGAGGAGGTATCGGATGGCAAGCGGTAACGGCGTGCGAATCGTGCCGTCGTCGGTGCCCATGACGATCACGCAGATCGGCACCGGGGAGTTCGTCCTCGAGTCGGGCAGCGGGCACGCGATCGACCTCGAGCCGACCTACGGCTACCCGTGACCCTCCGCGTCCTGGTGGTCGGCGACCCCTACATGCCGGTGTCCGCCTACGCTTCGGCCCTGGCCGGCCTGGACGGCCGGGTCGAGCTGACCACGATGCAGATCGACGACGTCACCTGCGCGCCGCCGGTCACCGAATCCGAACGCGGGCTGCGCGAGTACGTCGGTGACCCGGCCGAGGTAGCCCGCGCCGTGGCCGGGCACGACGTGCTGGTCGTGCACGGCGCGGCGGTCAGCGCCGAGGTGCTCGGCGCGGCCCCGCTGCGGCTGGTCTGCTGCGCCCGCGGCGGCCCGGTCAACGTGGACGTGGCGGCCGCGACCGACCGCGGCATCCCGGTGGTGAACACGCCGGGCAAGAACGCCGAGGCGGTCGCCGAGCTGACCATCGCCTTTGCCCTGCTGCTGATCCGGGCGGTGCCGCAGGCCAGCCGGTACCTGCTGGACGGGGGCGGCTTCGCCGAGTCGGTGTTCGAGGGGCGGGAGTTCTTCGGCGCCGAAGCACCGAGCCTGACCATGGGCCTGGTCGGGCTCGGTCACGTCGGCCGCGAGGTGGCCCGGCGAGCCCGGGCGCTCGGCTTCGCCGTGCTGGGGTACGACCCCGAGCCGCCGGCTCCCCAG
>DASXOV010000090.1:0-32222 GCA_036494005.1 Pseudonocardiaceae bacterium
CTGGCGGAGGCCGCGCACGGCACCGTCACCCGGCACTTCCGGCAGCACCAGCAGGGCAAGCCCACCTCGACCAACCCGATCGCGTCGATCTTCGCCTGGACCGGCGGGCTCAAACACCGGGGCAAGCTGGACGGCACCCCCGAGGTCACCGGGTTCGCCGAGACGCTGGAGCGGGTCTGCGTCGCGACCGTCGAGAGCGGCAAGATGACCAAGGACCTCGCGATCCTGGTCGGCAAGGACACCCCGTTCCTCACCACCGAGGAGTTCCTCGACCAGATCGACCGGGGGTTGCGCCGGGCCATGGCCGGGTGACGGGGCCGGGTGACGGGGCCGGGTGACGGGGCCGGGTGACGGGGCCGGGTGACGGGGCCGGGTGACGGCGCGATGGTGACGGTGTCGAGCGTCAACGTCAACGGACTGCGGGCGGCGGGGCGCAAGGGGATGCCGGAATGGCTCGCGGCGACTGGAACATCGCCCACCGCGAGGCCGACCTGCGCAACTGGAAGGCCAACCGGGTGAGTTCGGGATTCCTGCCGCGGGAGCGGGCCTGGCTGGACCAGGTGTTCGGCGAGGCCTGCGGTTACGTCGACGTGGTCGTCAGGCAACGTCATACGTAGCCCTAGCGTGCCTGACATGGGCAGACGGCGACTCCTGACCTCGGGAGAGCTGGCTGATGAGCTGGGTCTGTCTCAGCGATCAATCAGTCGCTACGTGCAACGCGGCTGGCTCGTGCTGATGTTGACCACTCCCGGAGGCCGGTATCGCTGGGACCATGCGGAGGTGCGTGAGAAGCTGCGCAGGGTTGCCAAGAGCAGAAAGACCTAGCGAACAAATAGGGCTCGTTGGCTCTGAAAATCGTCGGGTTCGCCGGTCGGTGGTGGCCGGGAATTGTCGGTGGCGCTGCATAGGGTGATGGTATGTCGAGGGTGCCGGCGTGGCAGGTGGGTGATGGGGAATTGCTCGCCGAGTTACGGGCGGTGGAAACCCAGCTGCATACGACATGGGCGCGGATGCTGTCGGTGGTGGCCGAGGTCGATTCCCGGAGGATTGCCGGGAAAGAGGGGTACGGCACCACGGTGGAGTTGCTGCGGGCACTGGCACGGGTGCCCCGGAGCGAGGCCCGGGCCCGGGTGTCCGCGGCTGGGGAGGTGTTGCCCGGCCGCGGTGTGGATGGCACCCCGGTACCGCCGCGGCTGCCGGAGACCGCGGCCGCGGTCGCGCAAGGCGCGATCGGCGCGGCGGATGTCACGGTGATCCGCTCGGTGCTGGCCCGGATCCCACCGCATGTCGGTGTCGAGGTGCGGGGGAAGGTCGAGGCGGAGCTGGCGCGGCATGCCCGGACGTTGGACGCGGGGCAACTGGCGACGTTGGGCCGTCGGATGCTGGCCTACCTCGACGAGGACGGCCCGCCACCGAGAGAACAGCCGGAAACCCGGCGGCGGCTGAGCTTCACCGACCGCGACGGTGGCTATGCACTGTCCGGCTGGCTGGACCGAGAGGCCACCGAGATCCTCCGCGCAGCGCTGAGCCCGCTGGCCGCGCCCCGCCCGGCCACCGAGACAGCGCCGGATCCGCGCGACCCGGCGCAGCGCGACGCCGACGCCCTGGTCGACCTTGCGCAGCGCGCGCTGGGCAGCGGGGAGTTGCCCACCGAGGGCGGGGAACGTCCCCAGGTCGTGGTCACCGTCGCGCTGACCGTGTTGCAGGGCCGGATCGGGACCGGGTCGCTGACCTTCGGGGGGCCGATCAACGCCGACATCGCCCGCCGCATCGCCTGCGACGCCCGGGTGATCCCGGCCGTACTCGGCACCCGTAGTGAGCCACTCGACATCGGCCGGGCCGGCCACACCGTGCCCACCGCGATCCGCCGCGCGATGACCGTCCGAGACCGCGGATGTACGTTTCCTGGGTGTCCGGTACCGGCCCGCTGGTGTGAATGCCACCACGTCATTCATTGGGCCGACGGCGGTACCACCTGCCTCGACAACTGCGTCCTGCTCTGCGGCCGGCACCACCGCCTCATCCACCATTCCGCCTGGCGGATCGAGATGATCAGCGGCAGTCCGCACTTCCACCCACCACCCTGGCTCGGCGGCCCACCCCGCCGCAATCCCCTGCACATCCCACCTGATCTCACCCGAATCCGGGAATAACACCACCACCGGACCACAACCAGAGCTACCCACACCCACCCGCGTTATCCACAGACCGGCAGGGTGGCCAGCCACGGCAGTCGCCGGATCACGGCAGGCTGGGACGCGTTTGCTCACCCGTTACGACCGGAACCCCTACCACGGCTTCGCCACATCCGAGCGGGTGTTCTTCCTGTTCCGCCCCTGGGATGGCCGTGAGGTCGCCGCGGACGAGGGCAGTCCACCTCGTCGGTGAGCAACTGGTGAATCGCGATGTCGTCTAACTCGGCATAGGTGTACCACTCGTGGTCAGAGGTGAGCACCGCGTCGAGGTCGAAACCGCGCCGCAGATCGAGCAGCTGGTGACCATCTGTGTAGCTGTCTTGCTGTTAAACGCTGTTATACGAAATAGGCGTGTACGAAGACCTGTACGACGGGGTGCCGGTGGTGGCTCTGCCAAGTCTGCCCCCGGAGCGGCCGCACGCTTCCGGACGGGCCGGAGCGAGATACCCGGTCTCGGTGCGTCACAGACGGTGCACACGTTCCGCGCTGCCGGATGTGCGCGATCGGACTAACGTACCGGCCATGTCGGGGACGACCGGGCAGCAACCGGACAGCAACGAGGCGCAGCAGCCGGGCCTGCTCGAGCGGTACCGGCACCGATATCCGTGGCTGGATCACCTGGTTCGCGCCGGGGAGACCTACACCAACAAGCACGGTGACCACTACGCGGCCGCGATTACCTACTTCAGTGTGCTCTCGCTGGTGCCGCTGTTGATGGTGGCCTTCGCCGTCGCCGGGTTCGTGCTGGCCGGCGACCAGCACCTGCTGGGCGAACTGCAGCAGCAGATCAAGACGTCGGTGCCGTCGACGCTCGGCCAGCTGCTCAGCGACATCGTCCAGGAAGCCATCGACTCGCGCAGGGGTATCGGGATCACCGGTCTGCTGGTGGCGATGTATTCCGGGCTGGGCTGGATGAGCAATCTGCGCGAGGCGCTGACCGCGATCTGGGATCAGCGCTACGTTCCGCAAGGCTTCCTGCGCACCAAGATGGTCGACCTGGTGGCGCTGTTCGGCCTGGGGGTGGCACTGCTGGTGTCCTTCGGCCTGACCGGGGCCGGCACCGCGTTCGCGGGCAGCCTGCTGGACCTGGCCGGACTCGGCCACCTGTTCTGGGCCCGCCTGATCTTCTACCTGCTGGCCCTGGTGCTCTCGGTGGCGGCCACGTGGCTGGTGTTCCTCTGGGTGATCGCGCGGCTGCCCAGGCAGCCGGTCACGCTGCGCAGCGCGATACGCGCGGCGGCGGTGGCCGCGGTCGGCTTCGAGGTGCTCAAGCAGGCCTTCGCCATCTACCTCGACAGCGTCACCGCCAGCCCCACCGGGCGGCTGTTCGGACCGGTGATCGGCCTGATGGTGTTCGCCTACTTCGTCTCTCGCTTCCTACTGTTCGTCACCGCGTGGGCGGCGACCAGCACCGAGAACCTCACGTCGATCGCGTCCCCGCCGCCGTCCGGGTCGTCGGCGGGTTCGTCGGCGGGGGCCCGTACCGAACCCGGCCGGGTGACATCCTGAGCGTTGCTCCACTGAGGTGACCCCGGCGCGAACTCCGGGTCATCCCCGATGCGGGGCGGTACCTCTGTGGTGTGAACTGGCCTGGACGGCGGGACTACAGGAGGCAGTCATGCAGACCGTGATCAAGGTGCTCGGGATACTCGCGCTGGTCTGGATCGGATTCATGGTGCTGGGCTGGGTGTTCAAGGCGCTGTTCTGGGTGCTGGTGATCGGTGCGGTGCTGTTCGTCGGTTCCGCGGCCTACGCGGCGCTGAAGAGCAAGGACCGCAACGCGCTACCGCGGTAGCGCCAGACCGGATAGCTCCTGCCCGGATAGCTCACGAAGCGCGCTCGCCCGGCGCGGTCATGACCCGCCGGATGAGGTGCATCGCGAGGGTCGCCGCGCGGTCGCGGATCTCCGCGCGGTCCCCGGGTAGTACCGGGTCGCGGGCCAGCACCGTTGCCTTACTGGTGGTCACGCAGACGCACACGTAGCCGACCGGTTTGGCTTCGGTTCCGCCACCGGGGCCCGCCACGCCGGTGATCCCGCAGCCGACGTCGGCGCCGAAGCGTTCCCGCGCGCCGTCGGCCATGGCCCTGGCCACCTCCGGTGACACCGCGCCGTGCCGCGCGATCAGCTCGGCGGGCACGCCGAGCAGCGCGACCTTGGCGGCGTTGGAGTAGGCCACCACACCACCTGCGAGGTAGTCCGACGCGCCGGGCCGGTCGGTGAGCCGGGCGGCCAGCAAGCCACCGGTGCACGACTCCCCGAGGCCGATCAGCCGACCCCGCAGCAGGGTGGCCACCTGGTCGTCCAGCGAGCTACCGTCGGTGGAGAAGAGGTATCGCGAGTGCCGGGCGGCGATCTGGCCGACCAGCGCTTCGCGCACCGCCTCGGCACCGGGACGGTGCCGGATGTCGACCTCCAGTTCGGCGCGCCGCAGGCAGGTGGTGATCTCCAGCGGGGTCAGGTCCACGGTCGCGCCCACATCACTCAGCGTCGCCGCGATCTCCGACTCGGGTAGCCCGAACAGCCGTAGCCGGGTGACCTGGAACGGCCGGGCCCGTTGGAGTACCGAGCGGGCGGCTGCGGTGTCCAGCGCGGCCGGCCAGAGCGCCTGCAGCTCCCGAGGCGGACCGGGGAGCACGATGACCGTCGGACCCCCTTCCACCTCGACCACCGCCCCCGGGGCGGTGCCGGCCGGGTCCAGCGTCGCGGCGCCACGGGGCACCATCGCCTGCTTGCGGTTGGCCGTTCGCAGCGCCTCCGGGCTGAAGCTCGCCAAGTGACCGAACCGGGCCAGGATGGTCCCGATCTTCGCTTCCATCGCCTCGTCGACTTCCAGCTCCAGACCGGCGAAGCCCGCGACCACCTCGACGGTGAGGTCGTCCGCCGTGGGGCCGAGCCCGCCACTGGTGACGATCAGGTCGACGCCCTGCCCGGCCAGGAAATCCAGTGCTGCGCGCAGGTCTTCGGGCCGGTCCCCGACGCTGAGCAGATTGGCCACCTCGACGCCCAGTTCGCCGAGCCGTTCAGCCAGCCACGGGCCGTTCCGATCGGGGATCTTGCCGCTGAGCATTTCGGTGCCGGTGACCACGATCCCAGCCCGCACGTCGGTGTCATCGCTCACGACACGGAACGCTAGCGCTCCGCGCGGCGCCTCACGAGGACGCCCGGCCCCGCCACCGCGCGATGCCCTTCGGTGATGAGTTCAACCCGTCGGCACCGAGGACGTTGAGTGAACATCTGGATACCGGGTGTACCGAGCCGAGCTCTTCCCGGGCGCTGTTCAGTCCCGTATGAACATCATCAGCAGGACGTGGTCGGGGCTACCACGGGGGCGCAGCGGCGGTGTCGCTGGGGTGAACCGGGAGCACGGGGAGGCCACCATGAAGCTGCGGCGCGCCGACTGCGCCAGCTCGTCCAATGACACCGACGCGTCCGATGCGGGCGAGCCGGGATTGATCGGGGTCGACGACATCGAGACTCCGTCCTGGGCGAGGGTGGACGAGACGATCCTCGGCGCGGGCATGGGCCGGATGGTGCGTGCCACGCCGGTCGCGCTCGCCCTGCTGGTGCGGCTGGCCTGGCGGACCTCGCCACGCATGACGCTGCTCGCCGCCGTCGCGGAACTGCTCGTCGGATGTGTGACCGCGTTCGGGTTGCTGGCCACGGCCAACGTCTTCACCAGCCTGCTGGAGCAGGGCCCGACCCCGCAGCGGGTGCTGGCGACGTTGCCCGCGCTGGCTCTGGTGACGGCGTCCTACGCGGCCAGGGGGCTGCTCGACGCCGCGGTCGGGTCGGTGCTCGCCGTCCTGGGCCCGCGGGTGGAGCTGCGCGCCCAGGACGAGTTGCACGCCGCGGTGATCGGGGTGGAGCTGGTCGCGTTCGACGACGCGGACTTCGTGGAACTGGTGCGCCGGGCGTCCTCGCAGGGTCTCAACAGCGTGCGGCAGGGGGTCAGTGACGCCGGGGACCTGTTCAGCTCGGCGATCTCGGTGGCGGCCGCCATCGTCACGGCGGGCCTGCTCAGCCCGGTGCTGGCCCCGGTGGTGCTGCTGGCCGCGATCCCCAACGGATGGGCCAGCGTGCGAGCGGCGCGGCTGTCCTACGAGTCGTTCCTGCGGATGATTTCGCGCAGGCGCCGGCTGGGCATCACCAGCGACATGATCACCAGGCGGTACGAGGCGGCCGAGATCCGGGCCTTCACCGCGCAGGACACCCTGCTGGGTGAGCATCGGCGGATCGCCGCCGCGTTGTGCGCCGAGACCGTCAAGGTCGAGCACCGCAAGACCATCACCCGGCTGGCCGGAAGGGGCCTGGCCGGGATCGGTGCGGCCCTGGCCTATGGCGTGCTGGGAGTACTGCTCTACACCGGAGGGATGCCGCTGGCCCTGGCGGGCGCGGCGGCGGTGGCGATGCGCACCGCGAGCTCGGCGGTGTCGACCTCGATATTCGCCGCCAACCGGCTCTACGAGCACAGCTTCTACCTGGAGCTGCTCTCCCGCTGCCTCGCCGAGGCCTGCCGTCAGCACCGGGCCGGGCGGGCTCTGACGCTCCCGCGCGATCCGCGGTTGATCGAGGTAAGGGACGTGTCGTTCACCTACCCCGGCCAGGACGAGCCGGCACTGGCACAGGTGAACCTCACGATCCGGCGCGGGCAGGTGGTCGCGCTGGTGGGCGAGAACGGCTCCGGCAAGTCCACCCTCGCCAAGGTCATCACCGGGTTGTACCTGCCCGACCAGGGGTGGGTGAGCTGGGACGGGGTCGACATCGCGCAGGTCGGCCAGAACGAGCTGCTCTCGCGGGTCGCCGTGGTCCTGCAGAACCCGGCCGAGTGGCCGATGACCGCCGAGAACAACGTCCGCATCGGCCGCATCGAGCGGGCCGACCCCGAGGGCGACGTGCTCGCCGCCGCGGCGGCGGAGTCGGGCGCCGACGCCGTCATCGCGGAGTTGCCCCACGGCTGGAACACGGTGCTCTCCCGCCAGTTCCAGAACGGGCAGGACCTCTCCGGTGGGCAGTGGCAGCGGATCAGCGTCGCCCGCGGCCTCTACCGGGACGCCCCGCTGCTGGTGGCCGACGAACCGACCGCTGCCATGGACGCCCGGGCCGAGTACGCCGTCTTCCGCTCGCTGCAGTCGCTGAGCCGTACCGGTGTGCCGGGCGACCAGGACGGGCCGGGCGACCAGGACGGGCCGGGGCCGACCAGGACCACGTTGCTGATCACGCACCGGCTGGCCAACATCCGGCACGCGGACCACATCGTGGTGCTCGAACGCGGCCGGGTCGCCGAGCTGGGTACGCACGACGAACTGATGGCCCTCGAGGGTGTGTACTGCGAGCTGTTCACCCTGCAGGCCCGGGCCTACCTCGGCGAGGGCACGCTCGATCCGCCCACGCTCAGCCGGGTCGGGCCGCCGGGCTGAGTGCGAGCCCGGCTCACGAGTCCGTGCGGCGGCGCTGACGCATCACCAGAGCCACCAACCCGGCCAGCACGAGCACCGCCACCGCGAGCCACAGCAACCCCGTGACCAGCCCACCGGTATCGAGGGGGCCGCGCTGCACGGCGGCACCCATACCGGCACCCGCCCGTGGCGGCGCCGCTGGGGCGGCCGTGGTGCTCAGCTGCGGAGCCGATGGCGCCGGAGCTACCAGGTGCCCGACCGGGTTGCCCCGGGGCAGGGCGAATCCGTAGTCGAGCAGCCGGGCGGCCTGATCGACCATCAGCACTGGTCGCTGCTCACCGCGCATCAGCACCACGATCAGCGGGCGTCCGTTGCGCACCGCACCGGCGACGAAGGTGTGCCGGGCGTCGTCGGTGAATCCGTTCTTGCCGCCCAGCACGCCGTCGTAGCGACCGAGAATCTTGTCGTCGTTGCTCACCACGAATCCCGGACGTCCCGGAAATCCGGGAAAGTCCGCCTGCCGGGTGCCCAGCAGCTCGACCAGCAGCGGCCGGCTGAGCACCTGGCCGAACACCAGCGCCAGGTCGTATGCGGAGGTGCTCATCCCCGGACCGTCCAGTCCGGACGGGGTGGCGGCGTGGGTGTCCCGGGCGCCCAGCCTCGCGGCCAGGTCGTTCATCTGCGCCACGGCGGCGGACACGCCACCGAGCTGCTCGGCCAGGGCGTGCGCCGCGTCGTTGCCGGAGACCAGGAACAGGCCGGTGAGCAGCTGCCGGACGGTGTACTGGCCGCCCGGGCCCACGCCCACCCGGCTGCCCTCCTGGTCGGAGTCGGCCTGAGTGCCGATCACCACCCTGTCGGGGGGTAGCCGGTCGACGGCCAGCAGCGCGGTCAGCAGCTTGATCGTCGATGCGGGGCGCTCCCGCCCGTGCGGATCCTTGGCGGCGAGCACTTCCCCGGAGCCGGCGTCGGCCACCACCCAGGACGTCGCGTTGATCCCGTCCGGGAGGGCGGGCGCACCGCGGGGCACGATCACCCCGCATTCGCCCATCCGCAACCCGCCCACCGGCGTGCCGGGTACCGGGACGGGGGTGGGCGCCGCCGCGCCGGGAGCGGGCACCTCGGAAAGGTCGACCGGCGCTGGCGGCGAGAACCGGTCCGGGCATCCCGAGGTGTCCGGTGTACTCACCGTGGGCGGGGCCGGCGTCGGGGTCGGCGGGAGCGGCTGGGCGTAGCCGGGTACCGCGCCGAGCAGCGTCACGCCGAGCGCGCCCACCAGGGCAGCGACCGCTCCGGACCGAATCACGTGCACTCGCCGCACCCTAGCGGCGAGATCACGCTATGCCCGGCACCGGACACCATCGGTCGCAGACTTCATCCACCCGGTCGACCGCACCGAGCAGGTCACGCCGAGCGCGCCTACCTGGGCAGCCACCGCTGCGGACCGAATCAGGTGCACTCGCCGCACCCAAGCGACGGGGTCCCTGCGACATCACGCTCTGCCTCGCGCCGGACACCATCGGTCCCAGAGGTTCATTCGGCCGGTGTTCATCAGCTCGGTGTTCATCAGCCCGGTGTTCATCAGCCCGGTCGACCGTCCGCCGCCCGGAAGTCGTCGGCGTGATCGCGGGCCCAGCGGGCGAAAGGCCGCGCAGGACGTCCGGTGAGCTGCGCGACGGTGGTGGTGACCGGCTCCGGATGGTTCACCATCGCGCCGTGGGCCTCGATGATCGAGTCGATCAGATCGCCGGGTAGATCGGCGAACAGCTCCGTGCGCGCGGTCCGCGGGTCGAGCTCCTCGAAACGCAGCGGCCGTCCGATGGCATCGCCGATGGCGTGCAGCTGCTCGACCTGGGTCAGCTGTTTGGGCCCGGTCAGGTGATGGCGCGCGCGATCGTGCCCGTCGTCGAGCAGTGCGCGCACGCCCACGGCGGCGAGGTCGTACTCGTGAATCAGGGCGCGGGTGGCGCCGCCGTGATACCAGCGCAGGACGTCGCCGTTCTGGAGCTGTCCGGCCCACATCAGGGTGTTGGACGCGAACCCGCTGGAGCGCAGGAATGTCCACTCCGCCGCCGAGCCGCGGATCAGCCGCTCCAGCAGAGCGTGCGAGCCGAGGATGCTCCCGTCCGGCGCGTCCGGCCGGGCAGGGGTCTCCGGGTCGTCGGATACCGGGTCGTCGGATACCCCGGCGGCGGACAGGTAGACGATCCGGCGGGCGCGCGCCGTGAGCGCCGCGATGAGCGCGGGCGCGGCATCGTCGGCCGAGACGGAGGGGAAAACGAGGAACACCGCGTCCACTCCGTCCAGGACAGGGGCCAGCGTGTCCGGCTCGGCCAGGTCGCCGCCCACCACCTCGACATGCCGACCGGCTCCGGCCAGCGATCGGGCGGACCGGGGGTTGCGGGTCAGTGCCCGGACCGTGACACCGGTGCCCGCCAGCTGGCTGACCGCCTGTCCACCGACGCTGCCGGTAGCCCCCGTCACCAGGATCGTGCCGACCCGTCCCATGATGATCGCTACCTCTCTCGGTTGATGATCACTGTTCTTCTCGATCACTGCGGGCTGGTGTCCCGTGTCCGGCCGACGGTAAAAGCTCAACATTGGTTGAAGTCAAGTCGTGGCGGGAGAAGCTCCGGGAGGGGAGAAGCTAGGGTCGGAGGGGGAGCGAGCCATGAACATGGTGGATGTCATCCGCGTCAAGCGTGACGGCGGGCGGCTGTCCGACGAGCAGATCGCGTGGGTGGTCGACGCATACACCGCCGGGGCGGTCGCCGACGAGCAGATGGCCGCGCTGGCCATGGCCCTCCTGCTGAACGGTATGGACGCCACCGAGACCGCCCGGTGGACCCTCGCCATGATCGACTCAGGGGAGCGGCTGCACTGGGACGGCCTGGACCGGCCGACCGTCGACAAGCACTCCACCGGCGGCGTCGGCGACAAGATCACCCTGGTGCTGGCGCCGTTGGTGGCGGCATGCGGCGCCGCGGTGCCGCACCTGGCCGGGCGCGGGCTGGGCCACACCGGGGGGACACTGGACAAGCTGGAGTCGATCCCCGGCTGGCGGGCCGGGCTGTCGGTGGCGGAGATCACCACGCAGCTGCGGCAGGTCGGCGCGGTGGTGTGCGCCCCCACCGAAGGGCTGGCGCCCGCCGACCGCAAGCTCTACGCCCTGCGGGATGTCACCGGCACGGTGGAGTCGATCGGGCTGATCGCCAGCTCGATCATGAGCAAGAAGATCGCCGCGGGTGCCGGGGCGCTGGTACTCGACGTCAAGACCGGCTCCGGCGCCTTCATGAAGACCCCGGCGCTGGCCCGTGAACTCGCCGAGGTGATGGTGCGGATCGGCCGGGCGCACCGGGTGCGGGTGAGCGCCCTGCTCACCGACATGACCCGGCCACTGGGTGCCGCGGTGGGCAACGCACTGGAAGTGGCGGAGGCGGTCGAGGTGCTGCGGGGCGGCGGTCCCGCCGACGTCGTCGAACTCACCGTGGCACTGGCCCACGAGATGCTGACCATGGCCGGGATCACCGACGCGGAACCGGCGGCGGTGCTCGCCTCGGGCGCGGCGTACGAGACGTGGTGCCGGATGATCCGCGCCCAGGGTGGCGACCCCTCGGCGCCGCTGCCCGCAGCCGCACACGTCCACCGGATGCCCGCCGCGACGACCGGGGTGCTGGATGGGGTCGACGCCTACTCGCTCGGCGTCGCCGCCTGGCGACTCGGTGCGGGCCGGGCCCGCAAGGAGCATCCCGTCCACCCGGCGGCCGGGGTGCGCTGCCTGGCCCTGCCGGGTGAGCCGGTGGCCGAGGGGCAGCCCCTGCTGGAGTTGCACACCGTCACACCGCAGGCCGTGCCCGCCGCGCTGGACGCACTGGATGGTGCCATCCGGATCGAGACCCGGAATCAGGCCCGGTCTGCGGCGGGCGGGCCGCTGGTGCTCGACGTACTGCGCTGAGCCGTATTCCGCTGGGCCGCCGGCTCAGGACGCGGCGGCTTCCTCGGAGTTCAGGTTCTGCTCGGAGTCACGGGACTTGGCGGCCGGCTTGCGGACCCGCCGAGGCGCAGGCCGCGGCGGCGGTGGCGGTGGCAGGGCGGCGGTCAGCTGAGCCGGTGACCCGCCCATGATGATCTCGGCGAAGGTGGCCATCGCCTCGTCCAGCTGGCCGGCGTGCCGCACCTCGGACTCCTCGTTGGCCTGGCGGACCAGCTCGGCCAGCGAGTCGGCGTCCGGCCGGTCGGCGAGCGCGCCGTCCAGCTCGCCGATGCGGTCGGTGACCGTGCCGATCCGACCGTCGACGACCTTCTCCAGCCCGTCCAGCCGGGCCGACAGGGTGTCCATCCACGCCGTGACCATCTCCAGCGTGCCCTTGAGCCCGTCCAGCCGGGTATGCGGATCGAGGTGGCTGGTCTGTGCGTCGAGCGAGCCGGACAGGGCGTCCTGGGTCTCGCTGACCGACCGCTGCACGCCGTCGAGGTGCTCGTGGACCCCCTCGTCGACCTCCGCGAGGTGGCTGCGCAGCCCCGTCTCGGCGGTGTCGATCCGCTCCCGCACCGGTCCGTGCACGGCGGCGGGCAGCCCGTCCAGCCTGCCGTCCTGCTTGTCCAGGTGGTGGTCCAGGTCGTCGATCCGCTTGTGCAGCCCGGCGATCCGATCCTCCAGGCCGTCCATCCGGCCCGCGACGCCCTCGAACCGGCCGGACACCCCGTCCAGACGCCCGCCGAGTTCGGCGAACGGCGCGGCCAGCTTGTCCACGATCGACTCGACGACGCGGGTCAGCGCCGTGATCGTGTTCTCCTGCCCGTCCAGCTTGGACAGGGTCTCGTCCATGCGCTCGGCCAGCACGCTGACCTCGGTGCGGTCCGGCAGCTCCGACAGGCGCTTGCGGACCGACCCCAGCGACTCCAGTGGAGCCAGCCGGGCGTGAATTTCGTCGAGTGCGTCGAAGACCTGCTGCTGCTCGCTGTCCCGGATCTCAGCGGCACGCATCAACATGCTGCGCATTCGGTCGAACGATGTCGCGGAGTGGTTGTCGTTGCTCACGGGCTCGGCCTTAGGTGTGGGGAAAACGGACCGTGCGATGCGCGCGCAGCCTAGCCATCTTCACCCGGTTACGACAGTCGGCGGTGTCAGGAGGGATACGGTGGACCGGTGGCGACCCCGTTGACCGTGGACAACATCCGGACCGCGCCCACAGTGCTGCTGCACGACCACCTCGACGGGGGGCTGCGGCCAGCCACGGTGGCGGAACTGGCCGAGCAGACCGGTTATCAGGGGCTGCCCGGCACCGATGTCGCCGAGCTGGCGGAATGGTTCCGGGCCGCGGCCGCCTCCGGCACGCTGGAGCGCTACCTGGAGCCGTTCGCACACACCGTGGGGGTGATGCAGACCCCGGCCGCGCTGCACCGGGTCGCTGCGGAGTGTGCCGAGGATCTCGCGGCCGACGGAGTCGTCTACGCCGAGGTGCGTTTCGCGCCCGAGCTGCACACCGAAGGCGGGCTGCACCTCGAACAGGTGGTGGAGGCCGTGCTCGCCGGTTTCGCCGAGGGCAGCGCGCGCGCCGCTGCGGCGGGCCAACCGGTGGGCGGGCGGATCCGGGTGGGGTGTCTGCTGACCGCGATGCGCCATGCCGCGCGGTCCAGGGAAATCGCCGAGCTCGCCGTGCGCTACCGCGACGCCGGAGTGGTGGGTTTCGACATCGCCGGTGCCGAGGCCGGGTTTCCGCCCACCCGGCACCTGGACGCCTTCGAGTACCTGCGTCAGCAGAATTCGCATTTCACCATCCATGCCGGGGAGGCGTTCGGCCTGCCATCGATCTGGGAGGCGCTGCAATGGTGCGGCGCGGACCGGCTCGGGCACGGAGTGCGGATCGTCGACGACATCGTGGTGGCCGCCGACGGCACCGTGAAGATCGGCAGGCTGGCCGCCTACGTCCGGGACAAACGGATCCCGCTGGAGCTCTGCCCTTCGTCCAACGTGCAGACCGGGGCGGCCGCTTCGATCGGTGAGCATCCGTTCGGCCTGCTGGCGCGGTTACGGTTCCGGGTCACCGTCAACACCGACAACCGGCTCATGTCGGGCTGCTCGATGTCCAGTGAGCTGGCCGCGCTGGTCGAGGCGTTCGGTTACGGGTGGACCGACCTGCAGCGGTTCACCATCAACGCGATGAAATCGGCGTTCCTGCCGTTCGACGAGCGACTCGCCCTGATCGACGATGTGATCAAACCGGGCTTCGCGGTCCTGGTCGGCTGACTGCGGGATCAGTGCACGTGCAGCCGGTCCTCCAGGCCGCCGACCAGGGTGCGCCAGGCGTCCACCTCGGCGTCGAAGGGTGCGCTGGGTGCCAGCCGGGTGGGGTCCGGTCGAAGCACGAAGGAGACCAGCCAGCCCAGCGGTTCCGAGCCGGCCAGTGCCTCGTCCGCCGTCGGTGACCCGGCCCACTGCTCGGCGTCGGTGATCAGTTCCACGGCCAGGTCGAGTTGGACCGGGTCGACGGTTTGCGGGCCGGCGGCCAGGTCGTCGGCCAACCCGGAGAGCACGTAGGTGTTGCCCTGGTCGACCGCGACCTGCAGCTCACCGGCATTGGCGCGTTCCTTGACCCGCGGCCAGGTGGACACCGCGTCGAGGTCGTGGTCTTCCGGATTCCCGGCCACATGGCGGACCAGCGCGCGCGGGGAGCCGAACACGTCCAGCCGTCCGCTGCTGCCCAGGAAGACCGGTACGTCGTCGACGTAGCACCGCAGCGTGTAGTAGTCACCCAGATCGGTGACGATCCGGATCGGATCGATGCCGACCTCGGACCAGAACGCCAGCGCGGGGTCGGCCGGGGCCGGGTCGGAGCCCGCCGGGCCTGTTTCGGTGCCCCCGGTGCCCGCCCCGCCCGGGTCGGACCCGTTGGTGGCGGTCTCGGCCTCCTCGGTGCCCGCTGCGGCCTCGGCCAGTTCGGCCTGTGCGGTGGCCACCGCCGCCGGATCGACCTGCGGGGTGCGCACCACCTGGTCGACCGCGTCGAGCACCTCGTCCCAGCGTTGCGCGATCACGGTGCACAGCTGATCCCAGCGCCGGGCACCGTCCCGGCCACCGAACGCCGGCACGCCCCCGTCGAGCAGGTCGAACGCGGGTGCGGCACCGAGCACCTCGTGCACGACGTCCAGACCGCAGACGTCGGCCAGCGAGCGCACCATCGTGATCATGTCGGCCAGCTCACCGATCACCCAGGTGTCGGGCTCGTCGGCGACGAGCTCGGGCACCCCGACCAGGTCGTAGCGGTGGGACTCCTCGGGCCGCAGGTCCGGCGCGAGCAGCCGTGGTACCAGCGGCCAGGCCGGATGGTCGACGAGGTCGTGGTCCCCGGCCGTGCGCACGAAGCCGACCAGCTCGGCCAGCTCGGGGAACGCGAACAGGTCCGCACCCTCACCGAGGAAGGCCTCCCATTCCTCGCCCTCCGCACGCCAGTGCGGCGCCCAGAGCGTCACCAGGTCACCGGCGGTCAACGAGAGCTCGATCGGCACGATGTCCTGAGCCATGGGGCGGCAGCGTAGTACCCCGGGTCACTCAGGCGCGTGGATGCCACACCGTTTTGATCTCCACGAAAGCGCGCAGCCGCCGGATGTCCGGCTGGCGGGTCCAGTCCGGCTCCGCGACCGGTGCGGGCAGCACCCGCTTGATGGTGCCCGCCGCGGTCCGCTCCAGCTCGGCGCTGATCGAGGGCGGGGCACCGCACAGGTCCAAGGCGTTGACGTCGGCGTGCGCAGCCAGCCACGGAGCCAGCTCGGCGGTGCGTCCGGTCAGGATGTTGACCACCCCGCCGGGCAGGTCGGAGGTGGCCAGTACCTCGGAGAGGGTCACCGCGGGGAGTGGCCGGTTCTGGCTGGCCACGACGACCGCGGTGTTGCCCGCGGCGATCACCGGCGCGAGCACGCTGGCCAGCCCCAGCAGCGAGGAGGACTGCGGTGCCAGCACCGCGACGACGCCGATCGGTTCCGGCACGCTGAAGCAGAAGTAGGGACCCGCGACCGGGTTCGCCGACCCCAGTACGGTCGCGATCTTGTCCGTCCAGCCCGCGTACCAGACCCACCGGTCGATGGTGGCGTCCACGAGTGCGGCGGCCCGCCGGGTCTGGCACCCCTCCGCCGTGGCGACCGCGGTGACGAACTGATCGCGCCGCCCTTCCAGCATCTCGGCGATCCGGTAGAGCACCTGGCCCCTGGTGTAGGCATCGGCGTCCGCCCATCCGGCAGCCGTGACCCGGGCGGCCGCTGCCGCGTCCCTGGCGTCCTTGCGCGACGCCTGCGCCGCGTTGGCCAGGAAGGCGCCCCGGTAGTCACTGACCGGGTAGACCCGCCCGGACTCCGAACGGGGGAAGGCCCCGCCCAGGTAGAGCTTGTACGTCTTGGTCACCGGCAGCCGGTCGTCGGTCGGCACAGGCCCGGCGTCACCTCCAGCGGGTGCTGTTCGGTCGGGAGCTGTGTGGTCACCGGAGTTAGACATCCCGGAGTTAGACATCCCGGAGTTAGACATCGAGGTACTCCTGCAAGCCGGCGCGACCGCCCTCCCGGCCGATGCCGGCCTCCCGGTACCCGCCGAAGGGCGCGGTGGGATCGAAGCGGCAGGCGGTGTTCGACCACACCACTCCCGTTCTGATTCGCTGCGCGGCCCACAGCATGCGGGAGCCCTTGTCGGTCCAGACACTGGCGGCCAGGCCGGTCGGCGTGTGGTTCGCCAGGGCGGCGGCCTCCTCCGGGGTGCGGAAGGTGAGCACCGGCAACACCGGACCGGGGATGTCCTCCGTGGCGATCCGCATCGCCTGGTTGACGTCGCAGATGAGGGTGGGGGAGCAGAAGAATCCCTGATCGGGCAGCGGGCTCGGGCCGACCCAGCGCTGCGCGCCTTCGGCGACGGCGTTCCCTGCTAGTTCCTCGATCCGCCCCAGGCGCTCTGCCGAGCTGACCGCGCCGACGTCGGTGTTCTTGTCCAGCGGATCACCGATCCGCAGGGCGGCGGCTCTCGTGCGCAGCATGTCGAGCAGCTGGGCGGCGATTGATTCCTGCACCAACAGCCGGGAGCCGGTCAGCGGGCCGCCGAGGGCCCCTGCCAGGACGCCGTCGACGGCTTGGTCCAGCGGGGCATCGTCGAAGACAACGACCACTGCCGGGCCGCCGAGCGCGAGGGTGAGGCTGCGGCCGGTACCGGCCAGGGTGCGGGTGACCTGCCTGCCGACGTCGGTGCTGCCGGTGAACGCCACCTTGTTCAGTCCGTCGTGCGCGACCAGGGCGGCACCGATGTCGGCCCCTCCGGGCAGGACGTTCACCACGCCGGGAGGCAGGTCGGCCTGCTGGCAGATCTCGGCGAGTACCAGCGCGCTCAGCGGTGTGCTCTCGGCGGGTTTGAGTACGACGGTGTTGCCGCAGGTCAGTGCCGGGGCGATCTTCCAGGCGGTGCTCAGCAGCGCCGCGTCGGGCGAGACGACCTGGCCGGTGACTCCGAACGGTCTGGGATCGGGCCCGTAGCCCGCATAGCCCAGCTTGTCCGCCCATCCGCCGTGGTGGAAGAAATGCGCCGCCGCGGCGGGCACATGCACGTCCCGGGAGGCGCTGATCGGCGTGCCGGTGTCCAGGCTCTCCAGCACCGCGAGCTCCCGGGCCCGCTCCTGGATCAGCCGGGCGATGCGCAACAGGTACTTGGCCCGTTCCGCACCGGGCATCCGGGACCACACCCGCTCGTAGGCCCGGCGCGCTGCCCGCACCGCCGTGTCAACGTTGGCGGCGCTCGCCGTGCTCACGTCGGCGAGCGCCGTCCCGGTCGCCGGGTTGATCGTCGTCAACGGCTCGCCGCCGCCCTCGGTGAACTTGCCGTCGACGAACATCGGGTAGTGCGGCCTGAGCCGGGCGACCTCCCGGGATTCCAGGGCGGGCGAGTAGGTCCACTCCATCAGGGCGCCGCCACGTAGTCGGCGCCGCTGTAGTGGCCGTCGAGCTGGGTGCGGCGCTGCATGAGCAGGTCGCCGAGCAGGCTGGACGCGCCCAGCCGGAACAACCGTGGGGTGAGCCAGCCCGGACCGGCGATCTCGTGCACGGCCACTAGGTAGCGGATCGCGTCCTTGGTGGTCCGGATGCCCCCGGCGGCCTTGACCCCGCAGCGGGCCCCGGTCCGCTGGTGGAAGTCCCGGACCGCCTGCAGCATCAGATGGGTGACCGGCAGAGTGGCGGCCGGGGAGATCTTGCCGGTGGAGGTCTTGATGAAGTCGGTGCCGGCCAGCAGCGCCAGCCAGCAGGCCCGCCGGACGTTGTCGTAGGTGGCCAGTTCGCCGGTCTCCAGGATCACCTTCAGCCGCGCATCCGGGCATGCCGACCGGACCGCGGTGATCTCCTCGAAGACCTGCCCGTAACGGCCGGCCAGGAACGCGCCGCGGTCGATCACCATGTCGATCTCGTCCGCGCCGGATTCGACGGCCAGCGCGGTGTCGGCCAGTTTGATCCGCAGCGAGGAACGACCCGAAGGAAACGCGGTGGCCACACTCGCCACCCCGACGCCCGATCCGGCCAGCGCGCGGACCGCCGTGCCCACCCGGTCGGGATAGACGCACACCGTGGCCACCGGCGGCACCTCGGGTCGTCCGGGGTCCGGGCGCCGGGCCGTGCCACACAGCGACCGCACCCTGCCTTCGGTGTCCGCCCCCTCCAGGGTGGTCAGGTCGACCATCCGAATCGCGGTGTCGATCGCCTGCAGCTTGGCGCCTGCCTTGATGCTGCGGGTGGCCAGCACCGCCGCCCGCGCCTGGAGCCCGGCCGCGTCCACGCCCGGCAGGCGGTGCAGGAACCGGCGCAGCGAGGTGTCGTCCCCGGCCGCCTCGGCCAGGTCACCAGGCAGGGAAAACGTGGTCGTCACGTCTGGAGATCCTACGTTCGCTCGGTAGGGTCGCCGGTGTGGAGTGGAGTGAAATTCGGGCTGGGCGTGTCGTCCAGGAGGACGACTCCCTCGTGGTGCTGAACAAGCCGGCGGGGATTTCGGTGATGGGTGAACGCCACGAAACCGATTTGGTCAGATTGGCCAGGGACGCGGGTGAGGAATTGTTCCCGGTGCACCGGATCGACAAGGTGACCTCGGGTGCGATCCTTTTCGCCAAGGACCTCGGAACCCACGCCGAGCTGACTCGGCAGTTCTTCCGTCGTTCGGTCGACAAAGTGTATCTCGCGATCACCCGGTCGTCGGGGCTGCCCGAGCACGGCACGATAGAGCTGCCCTTGAGCGTCGGCCGGAAGAGCCGGGTAAGGGTCGCCGCGGCGCGGGAGAGCATCATGGTGGACGAGCTGACGAGCCACTGGTCGGTCCCGCCCACCGAAGTGTTCGACCATACCCGGGGATACCCGTCGACCACCGTGTTCTCCACGATCTGGGCTGACGCAGGCAACAGTGTTCTCGCGGTCTGCCCGGTGACCGGGCGCAGGCATCAGATTCGGGTGCATCTGGCGTGGATCGGTCACCCGATCGAGGGCGACCCCCTGTTCGACAAGAAAAGCGTCGAGCGCGGTGTCCGGACGGCTCTGCACTCCTGGCAGCTGGCATTCGACAAGACAGTCGAAACGGCCCGGCCCGTGGAGGATCGAATACAGGTGGAGGCGCCACCGGGGGAGGATTTCTGGAGCCCGATCCATGACCGGTTACCCGGGCACGACCCGGCCGGGGTCGTCGAGCGTGCCCGGAAGGCCTGTGCGCGGTTGCGCGAATCCGCGCATTAGCACCCGGGTTCATTCCGGCCGGGTTCATTCCGGCTGGGTTCATTCCGGCTCGGTCAGATCCGCTTCGGTGGGGCCGAACACGGGGAGCGCTCGCAGGTACGGCGCCGGGTCACCGGACCAGCGCCAGGCGGCCATCTGGGCCCGGCTGCGCCGTCCGACCAGCGCACGCCAGAACTCGTAGGGGTCCACCTCGACGGCGGTCTCGGGTGCACCGGAACCCACCCGGTACGGGTGCTCGCCGGTGTGCACGATCAGCGTGCCGCACTGGTTCAGGTGGTGCATGTGACGGGTCATGGTGTCCAGCGACGCGGTCCAGGCCGTGCGCGGTGGGCGTCCGGCGCTCAGCGCGCCCCGGAGGTCGGCCTCGTGGGTGAGTACGTCGTGCACCGCGGCCAGCGGCATGACGTGCGCCGTGATGGCCTGCTCGACCGCATCGCCCACCCGGTCCCACTCGGCGAGCACCTCGCCGAGTTCCCGGCCACGGCGTTGCGCCACCTGCGCGGCGGTCTGTTCCTCGGTGGGTATACCGGTAAGCCTGCCGTCCAGCGCCTCGGCGGCGACCGCGGCCAGGTGTGCCACGGTGTCGGCGACCGACCAGTCCGGGCATCCGGGCACGACCGCGGCCCGTTGCCGGGCACTCGCGGCGCGCACCAGCGTGGTGATGCGCGCGCGGGACTCGCGGTACAGGGCGGCGTAGTCGGTCACGGTGCTCCTCCTCGGCTCTGGGCTTCTCGGGCTCCTCGGTCGCCCCCGGTATCGTGCGGTCGCCCCGGTATCGTGCGTCCGCATGGACGTGCTGGTCGTCGGCCACCCGCTGGCGCAGGCACGGCTGACCGCGATGCGCGAGCTGGGCAGCGACAATGCCGTCTTCCGGTCGGCGCTGCGCGACCTGACCACGATGCTGGTCTACGAGGCCACCCGAAACGCCGCGGTCGACGTCGGCCAGGTGCAGACGCCGGTGGGCCGCGCGACCGGGTACCGGCTTGCCGATCCGCCGCTGCTGGTGCCGGTGCTGCGGGCCGGGCTGGGGATGGCCGACGAGGCACACCGGCTGATCCCGGAGGCGCAGATGGGCTTCGTCGGGCTGGCCCGGGACGAGCGGACGCTGCGGCCGGCCCCTTACATGAAGTCGCTGCCCGCATCGCTGACCGGCAGGCCGGTCTTCGTGCTGGACCCGATGCTGGCCACCGGGGGGTCGATGGAGTACGCGATCGAACTGCTCACCGAGCGAGGCGCCACGGATGTCACCGCGATCTGCGCGGTGGCCGCGCCGGAGGGTCTTGCCCGGCTGCGCGAGTCCGGCCTGCCGGTGCGGGTGGTCACGGCGGGCGTGGACGAGCGGCTCAACGACGTCGGCTTCATCGTGCCCGGGCTGGGCGACGCGGGGGATCGCCAGTTCGGCGCCGTCTGAGCGCATCACGCTGTCACGTCAGACACCATCACGCCATCACGCCGGTACGGCGGGGGTCGTCCGCCAGCCGTCCAGGTTGGCCCGGAGGGCGGCTTCGAACACTTCCGCCGGGCGTCCGGCCCTGGCCGGTATCGCGTCGCCGAGTTCCAGTGACACCAGGCCGTGCACGCAGGCCCACAACGCCGTGGAGATGAGGCCTGGGTCGACGTCGCGCAGCAGGCCCGCCGCGACCGCCCTGCAGACCGCGTCCAGCAGTGGGGTGAACGTCGCCTCGGCGCGCTCCCGGTCCTCGGCGGCCGGCTCGAATCCGGGTACTGGTGTCCCGAACATCACCGCGTACAGGTGTGGGTCGGCGGTGGCGCTGGCCCGGTAGGCCCGGCCCAGCGCGAGGATGTCGGCCAGCGGGTCGGCCGAGGGCGCCACCGCGCCGAGGTGCGCTCCGAACCTGGTGAACGCCTCGACGAACAGCGCCCGCAGCACACCTGGTTTGCCGCCGAACAGTGAGTACACCGCCGTGGTCGACGTGCCCGCTTCGGCGGCGAGCCTGCGCAGGCTCAGCCCGTCCGGCCCCTCCGAGGTGAGCAGGGTCCCTGCGACGTCGAGCAGCCGGACGCGCAGCGCATCGTCGTGCAGCTTCGGCCGTGGCACTTGACAATCCTATCGCAACACTGTTTTATAACATCGTTTCAATTTGAAAGTAAGGGTTGGCGGTCATGGCGAATCCAGTGCTGGCGGGCCGGTACACCGCCGAGGTCGGGTCATCGGGCGCCGTGGTGTTCCTGATCGGGATGCGGTTCAACCGGTGGTGGCGGGTGGACCGGTGGTGGCCGGTGTTCGCCGCGATGCCCCGGATGCTGCGCCACCTCGCATCGGATCCCGGGTCCGGTCTGCTGGGCTATCACCTGTGGTTCGGGCGCACTGTGCTGGTGCTGCAGTACTGGCGCAGCGCCGAGGACCTGGTCGCCTTCGCGTCCGACTCGCACGCGCCGCATGCCGCGGCGTGGCGCGAGTTCACCCGGCGGATCGGTGCCGGCGGCGCCGTCGGCGTCTGGCACGAGACCTACGAGGTGGCGGCGGGTCACCTGGAGGCGATCTACGCGAACATGCCCCGGTTCGGGCTCGCCGCAGCGACCAAGCACGTACCGGTCGGCCCTGGCACGGGCAGCGCCCGGGCGCGGCTGCGTCGCAGCTAGCCACCACGATCCGGTTGGTGGCTCTGGTCAGCCACGATGCAGGAGGTCGCCAGGATCTAGCAGGGCGAGGGTGGCTTCCCGCAGGGTGGTGAGCCGCACCGCGGCCCGCTCCTGGGCCGTGGCCAGCCCCTCGGGCGAACCGACCGGCTCGACGACTTCCAGGTACGCCTTGAGTTTGGGTTCGGTGCCCGACGGCCGCACCATCACCCGGTACCCGGCGGTGCTCGGCCCGGTACCTGACCCGTCGCCATGCAGCATCAGGGTGTCGTCAGGGAGGTGCGGACGGCGCAGCAGGTCCTCGGGATGCACCGGGTGACCGGCGAGTTCGGCGGGTAGCCGGGCGCGCAGCGCGGCCATCACCGCCGTCACCGCGGGATGATCGGGCAGCCGAACCGACACCTGGGCGGTGAGGTGCACACCGTGGCGGACGGCGAGCGCGTCGAGCAGGTCGTCCAGCGTGCGCCCGAGGGCCCGGGTGGTGGCCGCCAGGTCGCAGGCCAGCACCGCGGCCGAGATCCCGTCCTTGTCCCGGACCGCGTCGGGGTCCACGCAGTACCCGAGCGCTTCCTCATAGGCGTAGCTCAGCCCGGGACCCGCGCGAGCCAGCCACTTGAAACCGGTCAGGGTCTCGGTGTAGCGGGCGCCGTGCTCCGCCGCCACCTTGCGCAGCAGGCTGCCGGACACGATCGACGTGGCGACCAGCGGGTCCGCGCCCCGATCCGGCCTGGTGAGCAAATACTCGCCGAGCAGCACCCCGGTCTGGTCACCGCGCAGCATCCGCCAGCCGCCGTCCCGGCCGGGCAGACCCAGCGCGCAGCGGTCGGCGTCGGGGTCCAGCGCGATCGCCAGATCGGCGTCGAGCTCAGCCGCCAGCGCGAGCAGGGCGTCGGTGGCGCCGGGCTCCTCCGGGTTGGGGAAGGCCACCGTCGGGAAGTCCGGATCCGGCTCGGCCTGGGCGGCCACCAGGTGCACGTCGGTGAAGCCGGCCCGGCGCAGCGCCTCGACGAGCATCGCCCCACCCACGCCGTGCAACGGGGTCGCCACCACCCGCAGCGTCCGTGCGCAGCCCCGGGCCAGCCCGGCCACCCGCTGCAGGTAGGCCTCGATCAGCTCCTCGCCTCCGGGTCGCACCGGACCGTTCCTGGGTACCGCGGCCGCGGGCGGTGCCGCCGCGATCGCGGCCTCGATCCCGGCGTCGGCGGGTGGCGCGATCTGCGTCCCGCCGTCGGTGTAGACCTTGTAGCCGTTGTCGCCTGGTGGATTGTGCGATGCGGTGATCTGAACGCCGGCCACCGCGTCCAGGTGCCGTGCGGCGAAGGCGAGCACCGGGGTGGGCAGCGGGCCCGGCAGCAGCACCGTGTCGAACCCGGCCGCGCCCAGCACCCCGGCGGCGTCGGCCGCGAACACCTCCGACCGGTGCCGGGCGTCCCGGCCGACCACCACGGTGCCCATCCGGCCGTGGGCGGCCAGCCAGCTCGCCAGCCCGGCCGTGGTGCGCAGCACCACCGCGCGGTTCA
Organism: Pseudonocardiaceae bacterium; assembly: GCA_036494005.1. Taxonomy (GTDB): domain Bacteria; phylum Actinomycetota; class Actinomycetes; order Mycobacteriales; family Pseudonocardiaceae. Next base: position 23,450 of record DASXOV010000090.1, read on the forward strand.
TCCCGGCCGGCCCGGCCCGCAGTGGTCCGCGCAACCCGGCGGTACCGAAGCGCAGCGGCCCGGCCATCCGGGCAGCCAGGTCCTCGGTAGCGGTGGGGTCTCCGGCCAGCGCCTCGTCCAGTACTCGCTGCAAGTCGGCGCGATCCCCCGCGTCGACATCGTCGGCGATCCAGCGCAGCGCAGCCCGGTCAGTGGCGATGCGAGTCATAGCAGACCATCATGTAGAAGCCCCTGCAGCTCACCGATCCCCAGGCACCACCCATGATCGGCACTCCCGCGCAGAGATCAACTCGCCACGCCGAAGACCTGACCAGTTACACGTGCGTATCCTCCCTGGCGGCATCGCGGCCGAGATCACCGCGACGGCGAGCTGACCAGCACTATCTGCCGTCGGTGCGGCCCGGGACCGCCGAGCCGACAGCCTCGCCGATCGAGGTGTAACCAGCCTGACGGACGACCCGAGCCAGGCCACGGTGGATGTGGTGCGGCCATAGTGGCCCACCGTAGATGAACCCGGTGTACGCCTGCACGAGCGTCGCCCCAGCCTGGATCCGGACCCACGCGTCGTCGGCGGTCTCGATCCCGCCGACCGCCACCAAGACCAGGCGATCCCCGACCCGGCCACGCAGCCGGCGCAGCACCGCCAAGGAGCGCTCCCTCAGCGGAGCACCGGACACTCCACCCGCACCGAATCCCTCGACCTGCGCCGGGTCGGTGACCAAGCCGGCCCGGGAAATCGTGGTGTTGGTGGCGATGATCCCGTCGAGGCCGAGCTCCAGCGCGAGGTCGGCCACCGCATCGATGTCCCCGTCGGCCAGGTCCGGGGCGATCTTGACCAACAGCGGTACTCGCCGTGGGCTGACTTGGTCTATCGCATTGCGGACGCCCACCAGCAGTGGCCGAAGGTGCTCAACGGCCTGGAGGTTGCGCAGCCCCGGAGTGTTCGGCGAGCTGACGTTGACCACCAGGTACTCCGCGGCCTCAGCCAGAACCTTGGCACTGGACACGTAGTCAGCGAGCGCCTCATCCTCAGGGACCACCTTCGACTTACCGATGTTGACGCCGACAACCACCCCCCGGGCACGGTCCCGAGCGCGCAGCCGTGCGGCGGCAGCCGCCGCACCGGCGGTGTTGAACCCCATCCGGTTGACCAGCGCCCGATCGTCAACGAGGCGAAACAATCGCGGCTTCGGATTGCCTGGCTGTGGTCGCGCCGTCACCGTGCCGACCTCGACGAACGCAAACCCCAGTACCCCTAGTGCATCAGCCCCACCGGCGTCCTTGTCGAACCCTGCCGCCAGACCCAGCGGCCCAGGAAGATCAAGCCCGAAGACCTGGACTCGCAGCACCTGGTCATGTGGAACAAGCCAGCGGCGCAGCACCCTGCGCAACACGGGAACCGCGGCCACCGCGCGGATGAGTCCGAATCCCAGACGGTGCGCGGTCTCCGCATGGATTCGCCGGAAGACGGTCGAGAACAGCAGCTCGTACATCGCCCTCCATACGTACTCAGCGACGAGCACATCGACGCAGCCCGGGCACAACCCCGGCGATCGTAGCCGCTGGTCCGGGCAATCTGCGGTTCGCCGGACGGGCTGTCAGGTGGCATCACGCCGGTCATATCCGGCTCACCAGCTCACGCAGCAACCCGCCCATCCGCTCCGCGGCCGCCCGCCCGGCGGCGAGCACCTCCCGGTGGTCCAGCGGCGCACCGGACAGCCCGGCGGCGAGGTTGGTGACCAGCGAGATCCCCAGTACCTCCGCGCCCTCGGCCCGGGCCGCGATGGCTTCGAGCACGGTGGACATCCCGACCAGATCCGCACCCAGGGTGCGCAGCATGCGGATCTCCGCCGGGGTCTCGAACTGCGGGCCCGGCACCCCTGCGTAGACCCCCTCGGTCAGGCCGGGGTCGATCGTCCTGGCCAGCGCGCGCAGCCGGGGCGAATAGGTGTCGGTGAGGTCGACGAACCGCGGGCCGGACAGCGGAGAGCGTGCCGTGAGATTGATGTGGTCGCTGATCAGTACCGGCTGACCGACCGCCTGCCCTTCGGCGATGCCACCGGCCGCGTTGGTGAGCACAACGGCCCGCACTCCCGCCGCGCAGGCTGTGCGTATCCCGTGCACCACCTGCGCCGCGTCGTGGCCCTCGTAGCCGTGGATTCGACCGAGCAGCACCAGCACCCGGTGCCCGGCGAGCCGCACCGAGCGCAGCGTCCCGGCATGCCCGGCAGCCTGTGGCGCGGCGAAGCCGGGCAACTCGGTGACCGGGATCTGGGCCGTGGCTGTGCCCAGACCGTCGGCCGCGGGCCGCCAGCCGGAGCCGAGCACCACGGCGACGTCGTGCGCGGGCACCCCGGTGCGCAGGGCCAGGGCGGCTGCGGCCTCCTGAGCGAGGTTAGGAGTCACGGAGCGGCCGGCCTGAATTCGGACACCACTGGTTCGAACAGCGACGTCCGGGCGATCGCCTCCTGTTCGGTCGGCACGCTGACCCGCACCACCCACAGATCCGGTCCGGTGGGCACCAGCCGCAGGTAGGAGGTGCGGCGCAGGTCGCCCCGCGCGCCCTTGCCCTCGTTGGTCCGCAGGGTGGTATCCACTCCGCCGTCCGGCAGCGGAGTGCGCGGCCCGACCACGAGGTCCGGCACGTCCGCCAGTTCGCGGCGGTAGCTGGTCAGGTAGTCTTCGGGCAAGTGGTGGGCGAGGAACCCGGTGACGCGTTCCACGGCGATCACTTCCGTGCCGTCCGGTGAGACGAACCGCACAGCGGTGCCCGAGTTGTCGCCGAGCACCCCGTGCTGGTGGAACTCCGGCCAGCCCGTGGGAACGCTGATGGTAAACCGGCCGGGATGGGAACCATCCGCTTCGGCCACCTCGATCTGCCGGGAGACCAGCGTGGCGTCGTTGCCCGGCTGCGCCGTCCCTGGTCGCAGTACCGGCAGCGCTGTCGCGCCACTCGCCACCCGGGCGGCCGCGAAACCACCCGCGGCCGCGCCCAGGAAGAGCACGACGGCCAGCGTCCACAACAGCACAGCCGAGCGCAGCACCCCGCGGCCGGTAGAGCCGCTGTCACCGGCCCCGCGGCCCGTGGTCTGGTCCGCGGCCGGGACGGCGAACGGTAGCGGCCCGGGCTCCGCGGCGAGCTGCCCGGACGAGGATGCCGACGAGGATGCCGACGAGGATCCCGACGAAGGCGCCGGCTTTCCAGGACGGGATACGGCGCGGCCGGTCGGTGGTGCGGACGGCCCGGCCTCTTGTGCGGAGGGGGCCGGCTCGGCCAGCTGGGGCGGACCGAGCAGCCCGCGTACCCGCGACAGGGGCATCCTCGCCGCCGGGTCCTTCACCATCAGACCCGCGATCACCTCGGCCAGCGGCCCGGAACAGGACGGCGCGGGAACCTCACCCTGCACCACCGACGAGACCGTCGTCACCGGATCTCCCGCGTCGTAGGGCGGTCTGCCCTCGACGGCGGCGAACAGGGTCGCGCCGAGTCCCCACAGATCCGCCGCCGGGCTGACCGCGGCGCCGGAAGCGACCTCGGGCGCGATGTAGGCGGGGGAGCCCAGCATCAGGCCGGTCGCGGTCATCGTCTGGTCGGCCGGGTTGCGGGCGATCCCGAAGTCCGTGAGCTTGATCCGGCCGTCGTGCGCCACCAGGACGTTGCCCGGCTTGACGTCCCGGTGCGTGATGCCCGCTGCGTGCGCGGCCTGCAGCGCGGCCGCCACCGCGGCACCGACGGCGATCACCCGCTGCGGCGCCAGCGCGCCCCTGCGCAGCAGCTGGGCCAGGCTGTGGGAGGCCACCAGCTCCATCACCACGAACGGCGCGCCCTCCTCCCTGGCCACGTCGTAGAGCGTGACGACATTGGGATGCGACAGTGCCGCGATGGCTCGCGCCTCCCGCAGTGAGCGCTCCCGCAGCACGTCGGCCTCGGCGTCCGGGATACCCGGCGGCAACAGCACCTCTTTGATCGCGACCGCCCGCCCGAGCACTTCGTCGTGCGCCGACCACACAGTGCCCATGGCGCCCCTGCCCAGCACCGCGCCCAGCCGGTAGCGCCCCGCCACCAGGCGGGGGGCGGGGTCGGCCGGGGTGATCCCGGTTGGGGTGGTCACGGCCACATGATGCCTGTGTTGTGCCGGTTACTGCGGTATGCCATACAGACGGGGGCGGTGGCAGGCAAGGAGGCGCGCGATGACGGGGCAACCGGACACGGGGCAACCGGACACGGCGCAGCCGGACATGACGTCGAGGGCGGCCGAGTCGGGCTTCGCGGTCAAGCCCGTCTACCACCCCGGCGACCTGGCCGACGGCTTGGCTGATCGCCTCGGTGAGCCAGGTGAGTTCCCGTTCACCCGAGGTGTGTACCCCACGATGTACACCCGGCGCCCGTGGACGATGCGCCAGTACGCCGGGTTCGGCACCGCCACCGAGTCCAACCTGCGCTACCACCAGCTGCTCAGCGCGGGCCAGACCGGGCTGTCGGTGGCCTTCGACCTGCCCACCCAGATGGGCTACGACTCCGACGAGCCGATCGCGCACGGCGAGGTCGGCAAGGTGGGGGTGGCGATCGACTCCATCGAGGACATGCGCACCCTGCTGCACGGCATCCCGCTGGACGAGGTGTCCACCTCGATGACCATCAACGCCCCCGCGGCCCTGCTGCTGCTGCTCTACCAGCTGGTGGGTGAAGACCAGTCGGTCGCCGGGTCGAAGCTCACCGGGACGATTCAGAACGACGTGCTCAAGGAGTACATCGCCCGGGGCACCTATATCTATCCTCCGGTGCACTCACTGCGACTCACCTCGGACATCTTCGCCTATTGCCGCGCCGAAGTGCCGCGCTGGAACACCATCTCCATCTCCGGGTACCACATGGCCGAGGCGGGGGCCGATCCCGCGCAGGAGATCGGTTTCACCCTGGCCAACGGAGCGCAGTACGTCCAGGCGGCGCTGGACGCCGGCATGGTTGTCGACGAGTTCGCACCGCGACTGTCGTTCTTCTTCGTCTCCCGGACCACCTTGCTGGAGGAGGTCGCGAAATTCCGGGCGGCCCGGCGGATCTGGGCCCGGATGATGAAAGAGCGATTCGGCGCGCAGAACCCCAAGTCGCTGATGCTGCGGTTCCACACCCAGACCGCCGGAGTGCAGCTCACCGCACAGCAGCCCGAGGTCAACATGATCCGGGTGACGGCGCAGGCGATCGCCGCGATCTTCGGCGGCACCCAGTCGCTGCACACCAACTCCTACGACGAGGCCATCGCGCTGCCCACCGAAAAGGCCGCCCGGCTGGCCCTGCGCACCCAGCAGGTGCTGGCCTACGAGACGGACCTGACCGCCACGGTCGATCCGTTCGCCGGGTCGTACGCGGTGGAGGCGATGACCGACGCGGTCGAGGCGGCAGCCGTCGCCTTGATCGAGAAGGTGGACGAGCTGGGCGGCGCGGTGCACGCCATTGAGCAGGGCTTCCAGAAGTCCGAGATCGAGCGGACCGCGTACGGCACCGCCAAGGAGATCGACTCCGGTGATCGGGTGGTGGTCGGGCTGAACCGGTACCGGCTGGACGTCGAGGACCCCTACGAGCCGTTGCGGGTCGACCCGGCGATCGAGGACAGCGCCAGGGAGCGGCTTGACAAGCTGCGGTCGGCTCGCTCTTCCTCGGAGGTCACCTCTGCGCTCGGCCGGCTGCGCAAGGCCGCCGAGGGCAGCGGGCCGGAGCACAACGTGCTGTACCCGATGAAGAATGCACTCGCCGCACAGGCCACCGTGGGCGAGGTGTGCCATGCGCTGCGGGAGGTGTGGGGCAGCTACGTCCCGGTCGAGCGCTTCTGATCCGCCCGGCGGGACCTTTCGATCACTGCGTGCTGATCTGCTGTGCGCCGAACGGTGGTATTGCGCCGCCGGGGTGATCGTGTGCTGTGATCAACAGTGGCCGTTCGGAGACGGTGAGCAACCGACTGAGGATCGTTCACCCACAGTGGCACCTGGTACCGCTGAATGCGAGCACTATTGAGTGGTGAGCGCAGAAGCTGCCATGCTCGCCCGCGCTGTCGAACATCGGGCGGACGGCTTGCGTGCGCTGTCGCGAAGCATCCATGCCGAGCCCGAGTTGGCCTTCGCCGAGCATCGCAGTGCCGCGAAGATCACCGACCTGGCCGAGTCTGAAGGCTTCGAGGTCGAGCGCGGAGTTGCTGGTCTGGACACCGCGTTCACCGCGACCTATGGCGCGGGGAAGCTGGTGATCGGGCTCTGCGCGGAGTACGACGCGCTGCCCGAGATCGACCATGCCTGCGGTCACAACATCATCGCGGCGTCCTCGACCGGGGCGGCGCTGGCGCTGCGCGAGGTCGCGGACCGGCTCGATCTGACGATCAAGTTGGTCGGCACTCCTGCCGAAGAGTCGGGCGGGGGCAAGGTGCTTCTGCTGGACAGGGGGGTCTTCGACGACGTGGCGATGGCGATGATGGTGCACCCGGCGCCGCAGGAGACCTGCGCGTGTTCCTCGCTGGCCATCACCGATCTACGGTTGCGCTACACGGGCACCGCGGCGCACGCTGCCGCCGCGCCGCACAAGGGCCGTAACGCCGCCGACGCGCTCACCGTCGCGCAAGTGGCGGTGGGCTTGTTACGTCAGCATCTGGAACCCAGGCAGATGCTGCACGGGATCGTCACCCACGGCGGCGCCGCACCCAACATCATCCCGGCGGACACGTCGGCGCTGTACTATCTCCGGGCACCCGACGTCGAGTCTCTGCGACAGCTGGAGACCCGCGTGCGGGCTTGCTTCGAGGCAGGGGCCGTTGCCACCGGGTGCGCCCACGAGGTCACCCCGGTTTCCCCCGTCTACACCCAGCTCGTCCCCGACGCCTGGCTCGCCTGCGCTTACCGCGCGGCGATCACCGGTCTCGGCCGGTCACCCCTGAGCCCGCAGGACGAGCAGGACCAACCGACGGGCAGCACCGACATGGGCAACGTGTCCCAGGTGCTGCCGTCGATCCATCCGACCATTGCGATCGACTGTGGTGATTCGGTGAACCACCAGCCTGAGTTCGCCACGGCATGCGCCACGCCATCAGCGGATCGTGCGGTGTGCGACGGGGCGCTGGCCCTGGCGCTCACCGGGCTGGCCGCGGCCACCGACGATGCGCAGCGCGATCGACTGATCGGCGGAGTGTCCCGACGCGAGGCGTCGCGGGCCGCCGCCGGAGGTGCAGTGTGACTCTGCTGGAATCCCGTCCCGACGCCCTGCTCGACTCGAGCGACCGGCCCGGAGTGTCCTTGACCGTCGTGCCGGACGACCTCGCAGCCGGCCGGGGTCCGCGCTGGCTGGATGATTGGTTGTCGAGCCACCTCGCCGACCTGGTGTCGTGGCGCAGGCACATCCATGCCCATCCCGAACTCGGCTACCACGAGCACGACACCACGTCACTGATCGCCGGGCAGCTCGCCACGGCGGGCCTGCAGCCGAGACGGCTCCCCGAGGGCACCGGCCTGGTGTGCGACATCGGAGCTGGCCCTCGGTGTGTGGCGTTGCGCGCCGACATCGACGCGCTGCCGCTTCCCGAGGCCACCGGGCTGCCGTTCGCCTCCACCGTGGACAACGTGATGCACGCCTGCGGGCATGACGCGCACACCACGATCCTGCTCGGCGCGGCACTGGCCCTGGCGTCGGCCCCCGCGCTGCCCGGCCGGATCCGGCTGATCTTCCAGCCGGCCGAGGAGGTGCAACCGGGTGGCGCGCTGGACATGCTGGCCGTCGGGGCACTGACCGATGTCGACCGGATCTTCGCCCTGCACTGTGATCCCCGGCTGCCGGTCGGCCGGGTCGGCACCCGGGTGGGGCCGATCACCTCGGCGACCGACCTGCTGGAGCTGCGACTGTCCTCGCCCGGTGGGCACACCTCGCGCCCCCATCTCACCGCCGACCTGGTGCACGCACTCGGCACCGTGATCACCGGCCTTCCTGCGCTGCTGTCCCGCCGCATCGACCCGCGCTCGGGCACCGTCCTGGTGTGGGGTGCGGTGCAGGCGGGACAGGCCGCCAACGCGGTGCCCAGGGACGGGCTGCTGCGCGGCACGCTGCGCACCGCGGACCGCGACGTGTGGGCCACGCTCGAACCGCTGGTCCGCGACCTGGTGACGGCGCTGGTCGCGCCCACCGGGGTCGGGTTCGACCTGCAACACGTCCGGGGGGTGCCGCCGGTGGTCAACGAGCCGGTCAGCACCGGGCTGCTGCGCGACGGTATCGGCGCCGCGCTCGGCGAGGACGCTCTGGTGGCGACCGAACAGTCCTCCGGGGGCGAGGATTTCGGCTGGTACCTCGAGCACGTGCCGGGTTCGCTGGCCCGCCTCGGTGTCTGGCCGGGTGAAGGCCCGCAGCGGGACCTGCACCAGTCCACCTTCGACCTCGACGAGCGGGCACTGCCCCTCGGCGTGCGGGTCATGGTGCACACCGCACTGGCCACCCTCACCTAACCCCCTCCCCGGCGTGTCAGGCCCTGGTGTCCGGTGTGTCAGGTTCCGGGCTGTCAAGCTGGTCAATCGCCCTGACCGGTGGTTTGTCCACACCATGACAGTTGTCCACAGTTGCGTTCTGCGCTGTTCGCATCGAGAGGTTGCGTCGGCGACGGTTCCGGCATGTTCACCCTTCCGGAACATCTACGCGGCCCACGGACACACGCCGAGTTACGCGCCGCCCTTGGTCGCCGAGCCCTCGACCGAATGCTCGCCGACGGTCGAATCCGCCAGATCTGGGGCGTACTGATCCCGCGTGAAC
>DASXOV010000091.1:0-2173 GCA_036494005.1 Pseudonocardiaceae bacterium
GCGCGCCCGAAGGGATTCGAACCCCTAACCTTCTGATCCGTAGTCAGATGCTCTATCCGTTGAGCTACGGGCGCATGTTCTGTTGTCGGCCGGCAATGAGTGCCCGACCGTGTGCGGAGGCTCCGGGATTTGAACCCGGGAGGGGGCGTAACCCCCAACCGCATTAGCAGTGCGGCGCCATAGACCAGACTAGGCGAAGCCTCCTAGCGCACTCAATAACCGCCAGGCGGTCAGGGTACACAGCAGGCCAGCGATCGGGCAAAGCGGGTTGCAGCGCCCAGACCGATCCCCCAACGCCGCTGGTCACACCAGGGTACACCGGTAGCGTCGTATCCTCGCAGCTGTGAGCGAACCGGTGGTGGAGTCGGTCGCAGGCCGGCCGCGCCCGCAGCTGAGCGAACTCGGGTGGGGCTTGGCGACGGCTGATGGCCAGTCGCGGCCGGGTCGGGGTGGCGACGTTGGCCGAGGAGTTCCCATCCGTCCACGACGACAGGGGTGACGATGGCGCATCCTCAGCGGTATGACCGAGATACCAGCACCCACCATCTGGCCCGCGCTGATCTACGCCGACGCGCCGGGCGCCATCCGCTTCCTCGTCGAGGCATTCGGCTTCGTCGAAACCCTGGTCGTGCCCGGTGAGCAGGACCGGGAGATCGCGCACGCCGAGCTGCGCTGGCCCGAGGGCGGCGGTGTGATGCTCGGGTCGACCAGTGACGACAGCGCCTTCGGGCAGGTCACCCGCACCTCGACCTACGTCGTCACGGATCACCCCGACGCCCTGTTCAAGCGCGCCACCGGCGCTGGGGCCGCGGTGGTGCGCGAACTGCGTGACGAGGACTACGGCTCGCGCGGGTTCACCGTCCGCGACCCGGAGGGCAACCTGTGGAGTTTCGGCACCTACCGAGGGACGTGAGGACCCGTGAGTGGCGATGCGAGTTGCGGCTCGCCACCGACCAGCACTGCCACTCACGGGGCGCGCAGCGCCAAGAACGGTGCCAGGGCGTCCGGGTTGCGCAGGGCGCCCGAGCTGACGGCGCGATCAGGGTCCACACCGGCGAGGATCTTCTTGACCGGCACCTCGCACTTCTTGCCGTTGAGGGTGCGGGGGACCTCGTCGATCACGAGGAAGCGGTCGGGTACGTGCCGTGGCGAGAGGTTCTCGCGCAGCGCTGCGCGCAGCAGCGGCTCCACCTCGGCCAGGGGCACGCCGGGAGCGAGTACCAGAAAGCAGAGCAGCTCCCCGTCGTCCCGGCCGGCGCCGGAGGTGTCGACGGCGGAGGTGTCGACGACCAGCGAATCCAGCACTTCGTCGAAGCTCTCGACGACGCCGTAGAACTCGGCGGTACCCATCCGGACCCCACCGCGGTTGAGCGTGGCGTCCGACCGGCCGTAGATCACGCACGAGCCTCGCGGGGTGATCCGGATCCAGTCACCGTGCCGCCACTGCCCGGGGTACATCTCGAAGTACGCCTCGCGCAGCCGCGACCCATCCGGGTCGTTCCAGAAGAACACCGGCATGGACGGCATCGGCTGGGTGATCACCAGCTCGCCCATCCGGTCGTGCAGCTCGGCGCCCGCCTCGTCCAGCGCGACGACCGCGGCGCCGAGCGCACGGCAGGAGATCTCGCCCTCCCACACCGGCACGTCCGGCGCGGCCCCGACGAACGCCGAGCACAGGTCGGTCCCGCCGGACACCGAGCAGATCTGCACGCCGGAGCCGACCTCGTCCGCGATCCACTCGAACCCCTCCGCCGACAGCGGCGCCCCGGTCGAGCCGACCGCTCGCAGCGCGGTCAGGTCCTGTTCCTTGCCCGGTCGCAGCCCCGCCTTCAGGCAGGACTGGATGAACGGCGCGGACGTGCCGAAGTAGCTGACTCGCTCCCGCTCGGCCAGCCGCCACAGCGCGCCCAGGTCCGGGTGCGCCGGGCTGCCGTCGTAGAGCACGATCGTCGCGCCCACCAGCAGGCCGCTGACCAGCAGGTTCCACATCATCCAGCCGGTGGTGCTGAACCAGAAGAACCGATCAGCCGGCCCGAGATCGGACTGCAACGACAGCGCCTTGAGATGCTCCACCACGATCCCGCCGTGGCCCTGCACGATGCCCTTGGGCAGTCCGGTGGTGCCCGAGGAGTAGAGCACCCACAGCGGATGGTCGAAGTCCACCGCGTCGAAG
>DASXOV010000092.1:0-31306 GCA_036494005.1 Pseudonocardiaceae bacterium
CCGGTGTATCTCGACTTCGCCGCCGAGCCGCACTTCCTGTGCTTCGCCGACGGCGAGTCCGGCAAGACCAACCTGCTGCGGGCCATCGCCAAGGGGATCGTGGCACGCGCCACGCCGCAGCAGGCCCGGATCGTTCTTGTCGACTACCGCCGCACCATGCTCGGCGTCCTCGACTCCGAGCACCTCATCGGCTACGGGAGATCCGCCGACGCGCTGACCCCGATCGTCGCCGATGTGCAGCGTTCGATGCGCAAGCGCCTCCCGGGCCCCGATGTCACCCAGCAGCAGCTGCGGGACCGCACCTGGTGGACCGGCCCGGACCTGTACGTTCTGGTCGACGACTACGACCTGGTGGCCACCCAGGGTGGGGTGAACCCGCTGACCCCGCTGCTGGAGTTCCTGGCCCAGGCCAAGGACGTCGGTCTGCACCTCATTCTCACCCGGCGCACCGGCGGGGCGTCCCGGGCGCTCTACGAGCCGATCATCGCCCGGTTGCGTGAGCTGTCCACGCCCGGCGTCCTGATGAGCGGCAACAAGGACGAGGGCCCGCTGCTCGGCAACATCAAGCCGTCCGCGATGCCACCGGGCCGGGGCACCCTGGTGGGCCGCAAGGCGGGCCAGCAGCTGATCCAGATCGCCTGGCTGCCACCGGAGTGACGATAGCGTTCGCGCTTGCAACGTTCTGCAACAGAGTGGTCATCCCGGGAACCAAACATGGCATTGTGACCGTCGCATCGTTTGTCAGACCGTCAGATCAACCAACCCCGAGGGGGCAGCGCAAGATGGGACAGCAGTTCGGGACTCAGGTCGACCAGATGCAGGTAGCCGCGAATCACGTTGCGGACGTGAACCAGAGCGTGCAGGGCCAGCTCTCTTCTCTGAGCAATCAGTTGGCCCCGCTGGCCGGTGCCTGGCAGGGGCAGGCCGCGACCGCGTTCCACATGTTGATGGAACGCTGGAACACCGATGCGCGCAGCCTCAACGAGGCGCTGAGCAGCATCGGCGAGCAGATCCGCGGTTCCGGCGCCACGTACGCCCAGTCCGACGAGAACGAGCACCAGTCGTTCTCGCACATCAACGCGGCACTCGACTGAGAGTACTGCTGGGCTCGATTTCTCATTGGCTTCTATTTGTTGACGAACGAGGGGATGAGCAGATGAGTGATGGCAGGATTCAGGTCACGTTCGGCGAGCTCGAGAACGGGCGCAACTCGATCCAGACCACCTGGACGAATATCAGCCGTGAGCTGGAGGACCTCAAGCGGTACCTGCAGCCGATGGTCGAGACGTGGACCGGTGAGGCGTCCACCGCCTACCAGGCACAGCAGACGAAATGGGACCGGTCGGCGACCGACCTCAACCAGGTGCTGAACCAGATCGGCGTGGCACTCGGGACCTCGAACGAGAATTTCCAGGCCGCCGAGACCGCCAACCGCAACCGGTACGCCTAGACCGGTGGATCCGGCGTCCGGGCCTGTCTCCCCGGCCGGTCAACGCCAGGTCTGTGGTCCCCTCGGGGCGGGGCGGCTTCATCGCCCCGGGGGGATCGCGATTCGACCCGGGGACGCGCAGTAGCGCGGTGACCCCGTTTTGACCCTCTCGCCCGGCGGCCGCTATCGTTGGCCGTTGTTACGCGGATGCGCGCGGCCATGGTGTCGAGCCTGGGCCTTGAGCCTGACTTGAGCCTGCCTCGCCGTCGCGGCGGTACCGGGTCCACCGACCCGGACCGCGACCGGCACCCCAGACGAACTGTGACGACGAGGTAGATCCGTGCGCACGTACAGCCCCAAGCCCGGCGAGGTCGACCGCGCCTGGCACGTCATCGACGCCACGGACGTGGTGCTCGGCCGCCTCGCCAGCCAGGTGGCGACGCTGCTGCGCGGTAAGCACAAGCCGACGTTCGCACCGCACGTCGACACCGGCGACTTCGTCGTGATCATCAACGCGGGCAAGGTCTCGCTCTCGGGCAACAAGGGCGATCGCAACTTCGTCTACCGGCACAGTGGCCACCCCGGTGGGCTCAAGCAGCGCTCGTTCACCGACATGCTCGCCACCCAGCCCGAGCGGCTGGTGGAGCGCGCCGTGAAGGGCATGCTGCCGAAGAACAAGATGGGCCGGGCGATGGCCCGCAAGCTCAAGGTCTATGCCACGGCTGAGCACCCACACGTCGCCCAGCGCCCGCAGCCGTTCCAGATCATCCAGGTCGCCCAGTGACACTCCCAGCAGGGACCGCCCCCCACGAGGACCCGCGACACAGCGACCCGCGACACAGTGACCCGCGACCCAGTGAGGACCCGAGAGACGCCGTGACCACCCCGCAGACTCAGCAGGACGAGCCTGAGCAGGCCCCAGACGTGGTACCCGCACCGGTCATTCCGCCGGTGCCGGTGATCAGCGACCGGCTGGTGCAGACCGTCGGCCGTCGCAAGGAGGCGATCGTGCGGGTCCGGCTGGTGCCCGGCACCGGCGTCTTCACCCTCAACGGCAAGAGCCTGGACCAGTACTTCCCGAACAAGGTGCACCAGCAGTTGGTACGGGAGCCGCTGGTCCTGACGGACAAGCCCGAGTCCTACGACGTGATCGGCAACCTCACCGGTGGGGGCACCTCCGGGCAAGCCGGTGCGCTGCGGCTGGCCATCGCCCGCGCCCTGATCGAACTGAACATCGACGACCGTCCCGCGTTGAAGAAGGCGGGCTTCCTGACCCGCGACCCGCGGATGAAGGAACGCAAGAAGTACGGGTTGAAGAAGGCTCGCAAGGCACCTCAGTACAGCAAGCGCTGAGCCCGGCGCGGAGGAATCCCGCGATGGTGGCCCGCCTGTTCGGCACCGACGGGGTGCGCGGCCTGGCCAACTCCGACCTCACGCCGGAACTGGCTCTGGAGCTGTCCGTGGCTGCGGCACGGGTGCTCGCCGAGCACGACCTCGGGCATCGGCCGGTCGCGGTGGTGGGTCGTGACCCGCGCGCCAGCGGCGAGATGCTGGAGGCGGCCGTCACCGCGGGCCTGACCTCGGCGGGTGCCGACGTGCTGCGGGTCGGGGTGCTGCCGACCCCGGCGGTGGCCCATCTGGTCGCCGCGTTGTCGGCCGATCTCGGCGTGATGATCTCGGCTTCGCACAACCCGATGCCGGACAACGGCATCAAGCTCTTCGCCGCGGGCGGGATGAAGCTGGCCGACTTCGTCGAGGACGAGATCAGCGCTCGGATGGGTGCGGGTGGCGTGCGGCCCACCGGCAGCCGGATCGGCCGGGTGCGTGACGTCCCGGAGGCCGCTGGGCGCTATCTGGATCACCTGTTGCTGGCCATCCCACACCCGCTGGACGGGCTGCGCGTCGTGGTCGACTGCGCGCACGGCGCCGCCGCCTTGGTGGCCCCGGAGGCCTACCACCGGGCCGGGGCCGACGTGGTGGCGCTGAATGCCGAGCCCACCGGCCTCAACATCAACGACGGCTGCGGGTCCACCCATCTGGACCCGGTGCGCAAGGCGGTGCTGGAGCACGGCGCGGCGCTCGGCATCGCGCACGACGGCGACGCGGACCGCTGCCTGGCCGTGGACGCCGAGGGCGAGGTGGTGGACGGCGATCAGATCATGGCGGTGCTCGCGCTGGCCATGCAGGAAGCCGGTGAACTGGTGGCCGACACCCTGGTCACCACGGTGATGAGCAATCTGGGGCTGCACCATGCGATGCGCGAGCACGGGGTGCGGCTGCGGACCACCGCGGTGGGGGACCGGTACGTACTCGAGGAACTCTGGGCGGGCGGGTTCTCCCTCGGCGGTGAGCAGTCCGGCCACTTGGTGCTGCCCGCGCACGCCACCACCGGTGACGGCCTGCTCACCGCGCTGCGTCTGATGGCCCGGATGGCCACCACCGGCCGGAGCCTGGCCGAGCTGGCCGGTGTGCTGACCCGCCTGCCCCAGGTGCTGCTCAACGTGGCGGTGGCGGACAAGTCCGCTGTCGCGGCGGCACCTGCGGTGGCCGAGGCGATCGCAGGCGCGACGGCCGAGCTGGGTGACACCGGGCGGGTGCTGTTGCGTCCCTCGGGTACCGAGCAGCTGGTCCGCGTGATGGTCGAAGCGCCCACCCAGCCCGACGCGGACGCCATCGCCCGTCGCATCGCCGCCGTGGTCGCCGCCGTCCGTTGAGGGGTGACCTCACCGGATCGGTCAGCGGAGTCGCGGGTCAGCGGATGAGCTCCAGCGGTGCGCCGGGCAGGTCGGACTCCAGCATCTCGTCGTGGTCGGCACTGCCGGTGAGATGGCGCAGTAGGAATGCGGTGACCAGCGCCCGGCTCACTCGCCGGGTGCCGTACTCCGAGCTGCCGTCGATGAACAGGTCTGACCAGTGCTTGCCCTGCAAGAAACCCAGGTGGGTAGCCTTGGGCAGGATCCGCAGCTGCACCGGGCCCGCCCAGGTCGTGGCCACCGGTCCGGCATGCGCGACCGGTGGCGCCACCCGGTCCTTGCCCCCGGCGAGGTGCATGCCGGGCATGGTGCAGTGCGGTGCGGCCTGCACCGCCGAGGGCAGGGTCTCGGCCAGTGCCAGCGTGGCCACCGCCTTGCAGCGTTCGTCGGCGGCCGCGGCGAGTACCGCGCACCCGCCGCCCATCCCGTGCCCGACCAGCCCCAGACGATCCGGGTCGACGCTGATCCTGCCCTCGCCCAGCCGTATCCCGATACACATGTCCAATGCGGTGCGCAGATCCGCGGCGAACTCACGGTGCGAGGGCAGCACACCGTGCTGGGTCGCCGGTGCCGCCGCGACCACCCCCCACGAGGCGAGGTGACGAAGCAGTTCCTCGTAGCGCGACGTCGGCTGCAGCCATCCGTGTCCCAGCGCGACCGCGGGCAGTCCGAGCCCGGACTCCGGCGTGAACACCACCCCGGGCAGGCCGATCAGCCCGAGGTCGCCGCGCAGCACAGGGTGCGGGCCCGTCCGGGCCAGTTCGTCGGTCCAGCGCCTGGCTGCCTTGGCGGTACGTGCCATGGAAGGGGACGCTAGCGGATCCCTGCGTCATGTGGCCGAGGGGAGCGCGGCTGCCCTCGGTACCGTGACGTGCATGTGTGGAATCGTGGGCTACGTAGGGTGTCGACCGGCCCTGGACGTGGTCCTGCAGGGCTTGAGCCGATTGGAGTACCGGGGCTACGACTCGGCGGGTGTCGCCATGCTGGACGGCACCGGGGTGCTGACCGTGCGGCGCAAGGCCGGTCCGCTGGTCAACCTGGTCCGCGAGATCGAATCGGCCGGGCGTGAGCTGTTCGCGGGACAGACCGGGATGGGACACACCCGCTGGGCCACGCACGGCGGCCCCACCGACCGCAACGCGCATCCACACCGCGACGCGGCAGGCAAGGTCGCGGTGGTGCACAACGGGATCATCGAGAACTTCGCCCAGTTGCGCGCCGAGCTCGAGGCCGGCGGAGTGGAGTTGACCAGCGACACCGACACCGAGACCACCGCGCACCTCGTCGCCGCCGCATACGCCGCCGGGGAACACGCCGGTGACCTGCCCGGTGCGGTTCGTTCGGTGTGCAAGCGACTGCACGGCGCCTTCACCCTGGTGATCACGCACGTGGACGAGCCCGATCGGATCGTCGCGGCCCGCCGTTCCTCGCCGCTGGTGGTGGGGGTGGGCGAAGGGGAGCACTTCGTCGCCTCCGACGTCGCCGCCTTCATCGAGCACACCCGCGACGCCGTGGAACTCGGCCAGGACCAGGTCGTGACGATCAGCCGCGACGGCTACCAGATCACCGACTTCGACGGCATGCCCGTGGCCGGCACCCCCTTTCACGTCGACTGGGACATCTCGGCCGCCGAGAAGGGCGGCCACGAGTACTTCATGCTCAAGGAGATCCAGGAGCAGCCCAGTGCGGTCGCCAACACACTGCGCGGGCACTTCGTCGACGGCCGGATCGTGCTCGACGAACAACGGATGGACACCCAGGAGCTGCGCGACGTCGACAAGGTGTTCGTGGTCGCCTGCGGGACCGCCTACCACTCCGGGATGGTGGCCAAGTACGCGATCGAACACTGGTGCCGGTTGCCGGTGGAAGTTGAGCTCGCCAGTGAGTTTCGGTACCGCGACCCGGTGCTGGATCGCTCAACGCTGGTCGTCGCGATCTCGCAGTCCGGGGAGACCGCCGACACCCTGGAGGCGGTGCGGCACGCCAGGGAGCAGAAGGCCCGGGTGCTGGCGATCTGCAACACCAACGGTGCCCAGATCCCCCGGGAGTCCGATGCGGTGCTCTACACCCACGCCGGGCCGGAGATCGGGGTGGCGGCCACCAAGACCTTCGTCGCCCAGATCGTGGCGAATTTCCTGGTCGGGCTGGCGCTGGCGCAAGCCCGCGGCACCAAGTACTCCGACGAGGTGGCTCGCGAGTTCGCCGAGCTGGAGGCCATGCCCGCCGCGGTGGCTCAGGTGCTCGGCACCGTGGACCGGGTGCGCAGGGTGGCCCGCGAGATCGCCGGCTCCAAGGCGATCCTGTTCCTGGGCCGGCACGTCGGTTTCCCGGTAGCGCTGGAGGGCGCGCTCAAGCTCAAGGAGCTCGCCTACATGCACGCCGAGGGATTCGCCGCCGGTGAGCTCAAGCACGGCCCGATCGCGCTGCTCGAGGAGGGCCTGCCGGTGGTCGTGGTGGTGCCCTCGCCCAAGGGCCGCGCGGTGCTGCACGCCAAGCTGCTGTCCAACATCCAGGAGATCAGGGCCCGTGGTGCGCGGACCATCGTCATCGCGGAGGAGGGCGACGAGACCGTGCGCCCGTACGCTTCCGACGTGCTGGAGGTACCCGCGGTCCCGACGCTGCTGCAACCACTGGTGTCCACCGTGCCGCTGCAGGTCCTCGCCGCCGAGATCGCCCGGGAGCGCGGCTACGACGTGGACCGCCCGCGCAACCTCGCCAAGTCCGTCACCGTCGAATGATGGGCTGCGCCCCCGTGAGTGGCGATGCGAGCTATAACTCGCATCGCCACTCACGGGGGGCCTGGACCGTGCAGCGGGTACGCGCCGCCGAGCAAGCCCTGATGGCCCGGGTACCGGAGGGCTCACTGATGCGCCGTGCCGCGTTCGGGCTGGCCACCCGGACTTCGACGCTGCTCGCCGAGCGCACCGGCGGGGTGTCCGGCAGGCAGGTCGGACTGCTGGTCGGGGCGGGCAACAACGGCGGGGACGCCCTGTGGGCCGGTGCGATCCTGCGCCGCAACGGGGTGGCCGTCACCGCGGTCCTGCTCGATCCGCGGCGGGCTCATCCGGACGCGCTGGCCAGGCTGCGCCGGGCCGGCGGGCGGATCAGCGCCGAGCTCCCCCGGCACGCCCACGTGGTGCTGGACGGGATCGTCGGACTGGCGGGCAGGGGCGGGTTGCGGCCCGAAGCCGCGCGCCTGGTGGCGGGCCTGGTCGCCGACCGGGTGCCGATCATTGCGGTGGATTCGCCCTCCGGGGTCGACCCCGACACCGGTGCTGCGGACGGTCCCGCCGTCACCGCCACCGAGACGGTCACCTTCGGCGCGCTCAAACCGGTGCACCTGCTGGCCCCGTGGCGCTGCGGACCGGTGCACCTGGTGGACATCGGCTTGTTCCCCGAACTGGGTGAGCCCGACCTGCGCACGCTCACCGCGACCGGCGTCGGCAGGCTGTGGCCGGTGCCGGGCCCGGCCAGTGACAAGTACAGCCAGGGGGTGCTGGGCGTCGCCGCGGGCTCGGCGGACTACCCCGGGGCGGCGGTGCTCTGTGCCGGGGCCGCGGTGCTCACGACGTCGGGCATGGTGCGGTTCGCGGGTACCGCCGCCGACGCGGTCCGGGCCCGCTGGCCGGAGGTGGTGGCCACCGGGTCGGTGTCCGACGCCGGTCAGGTGCAGGCGTGGGCGGTCGGCCCCGGGATGGGAACCGGCACCGCAGGCCGCCAGGTGCTCGCCCACGTGCTGGGTGCCGGAGTACCGGTGGTGGCCGACGCCGACGCGATCACCCTGCTGGCGCGCCATCCCGAGCTGACCGACAACCGGGATCCGGACACCCCGCTGGTGCTCACCCCGCACGACCGGGAGTTCGAGCGGCTCACCGGGCGGGCCCCCGGAGCCGACCGGGTCGCGGCCGCCAGCAGCGCGGCGGCCCGGTTCGACGCGGTGCTGCTGCTCAAGGGGAACACGACCATCGTGGCCGCCCCGGACGGGCGGGTGTTCGCGCACCCGTCGCGCTCGGCCTGGGCGGCCACCGCCGGATCCGGCGACGTGCTCACCGGTGTGCTCGGCAAGTTGCTCGCCGCGGGTCTGGAACCCGCAACGGCCGCGGCGGCCGCGGTGCACGTCCATGAGTTCGCCGCCACCCTCGCCGCTCTGGCCGACCGGCCGGCCGGTGCGCCCGCACCCGCCTCCGTGATCCAGACCGCGCTCAGCGACGCGATTCGCGCGCTGCGTGCAGCGGCCGGAGTGCGGGCCTGACGACGATGCCGGAACCTGCCCCGCGCCCCCGCGCCGAGGTGGTGATCGATCTCGACGCGATCCGGCACAACGTCGGGATCCTCGCTGGTGCCGCCGCCGCCTCGGGGGCCGCCACCATGGTGGTGGTCAAGGCCGACGGGTACGGCCACGGCGCGGTCGACGTCGCCGCGGCGGCATTGCAGTCCGGGGCGAGCGAGCTGGGCGTGTG
Source organism: Pseudonocardiaceae bacterium (assembly GCA_036494005.1). Classification (GTDB taxonomy): domain Bacteria; phylum Actinomycetota; class Actinomycetes; order Mycobacteriales; family Pseudonocardiaceae. Next base: position 8,643 of record DASXOV010000092.1, read on the forward strand.
CAGCGTCGACGAGGCCTTGACGTTGCGCGATGCGGGGATCGACGCGCCCGTGCTGGCCTGGCTGGCTGCGCCGGGCGAGGATCTCGCCGCCGCGATCCGGGCCGGTGTCGACATCGGCGTGTACTCCGTCGGTGAGTTGCACGGTGTCGCGCGCGCCGCGGCCTCGGCCGGTCGCACCGCACGGGTGCAGCTGAAGGTGGATACCGGACTGACCCGCGGTGGCGTCTACCGCGGCGAGTGGCCCGATCTGGTCCGCGCATCGGCGGCCGAGCCGGGCATCGAGGTGGTGGCCGTCTGGTCCCACCTCGCGCACGCGGACGATCCCGGGCACCCCGTCATCGACCAGCAGAAACAACGTTTCGACCTGGCCTGTCAGACAGCACGTGACGCCGGGTTGCGCCCGCGGCGGCACCTGGCGAACTCGGCGGCCACACTGACCCGTCCCGACCTGCACTACGACCTGGTCCGCCCGGGCATCGCGGTCTACGGACTCTCCCCGATCCCGGAAACCAGCTACGGTCTGATACCAGCCATGACGCTGCGCTCGCAGGTTGTGCTCCTCAAGCGGGTTCCCGCTGGGGAGGGCGTTTCCTACGGCCACGTGTGGCACACGGACCGGGAGACCACCCTGGCCCTGGTTCCCGCCGGCTATGCCGACGGGGTGCCTCGGGTGCTGACCGGCCGACTTGATGTCTGGTTGAACGGGCGACGGTGCGCAGTGGTTGGGAGAGTGTGCATGGACCAGGTAATGGTGGATTGTTCCGATGTCCCGGTCGCCGTCGGTGACCCGGTGATCTTCTTCGGGACCGGCGACGAGGGTGCGCCCACCGCGGCCGAATGGGCGGACAAGCTCGGCACCATCCATTACGAGGTGGTGGCGGGCATGGTGCGGCCCCGGGTGACCCGCACGATGCTGGGCCGCAGCCACGGCGCGGCCGCCCCTCCGCGGCCTACGGACCGGGCCGTCCGATGACGCCGTGGAGGGTGACCGGATTGGCGCTCGGCGGTGTGCTGGGCACCGCAGCCACCGCGGCCGCCGCGGTCACCGTGACGCACCACAGCCGGGTCGCCAAGCTGCGCAAGTTGTGCGCCGAGCTCGGCGACGATCAGCTGGGCGACGAGCTGCCGGCCAGCCGGGAGTTCACCGTGTCGGCCGACGACGGGGTGCCGCTGTCGGTGCAGGAGATCGACCCCGCCGACGGGGGAGCGCCGGAACTGACAGTCTTCCTGGTGCACGGTTACACCCTGAGCCGGCGGTGCTGGCTCTTCCAACGGAAGTACTTCGCGGAGTCCACCGCACCCCGGATCCGGCAGGTGCTCTACGACCATCGCAGCCACGGCTGTTCGGGTCGCTCGCCCCGCCCGGCGTGCACCATCGAGCAGCTCGGCCGCGATCTGGACACGGTGATCCGGACCACGGCGCCTGAGGGACCAGTCGTGCTGATCGGGCACTCCCTGGGCGGTATGACCATCATGGCGCTGGCCGAGCATCGCCCTGAGCTCTTCGCCGAGCAGATCGCCGGGGTGGCGTTCCTCAACACCAGCGCGGGGGACATCGGCCGTTCCGGTCTGCCCCGCCCGCTCCTGTCCCGGCGAAACCCGGTGATGCCGGTCGCCAAGCGGTTGTCCCGCTGGCCACCCGGCCTGCTCGCGGTCGAACGCGTGCGCGACCTCGGCGAGCACCTGATGTGGAGCCTGATCCGCAGGATCTCCTTCGGTGATGAGGAAGTCGACCCGGCGCTGGTCGAGCTGATGAACACGATGATCCGGGCGACCTCGTTCGAGGTGGTCACCGATTTTCTGGCCACTTTCGGTGCGCACAACAGGTACGCCGCACTGGCCGGTCTGCAGTATGTCAAGGCGCTGGTACTCGGTTCGGACAACGACTATCTGATCCAGTTTCAGCACTCGGAGGCGATCGCGGCCCTGCTGCCGGATGCGGAGCTGGTGCAGGTGCCGGTGGCCGGGCACGTCCCGATGCTGGAGTATCCGGACCTGGTCAACAAGCACCTGATGGACCTGGTGCACCGCTGCGTGGGACCGTCCTCCCGGCAACAGACGGGGTGAGTGCGGTGCTGCGGGTGCTGGAGTTGCCGCGCCCGGCCGACACCGAGTGTCTCGGCCGGGCCATCGGTACGCTGCTGCGGGCCGGCGACGTCGTGGTGCTCTCCGGGCCGCTGGGTGCCGGGAAGACGGTGCTGGCCCGCGGTATCGGTTCCGGGCTGGGAGTTCGCGGCCCGGTGACGTCGCCGACCTTCGTCATCGCCCGGGAACACCCGGCCCTGCCCGGTGGGCGCGGCGTGCCGCTGGTGCACGTCGACGCCTACCGGCTCGGCGGTTGCGCCGAGCTCGACGACCTCGATCTGGATACCGACCTGCTCGAGGCCGCGGTGGTGGTGGAGTGGGGCGAGGGCATGGCCGAGCGGCTCGCCGGCGAGCACCTGCTGGTCCGGCTGCAGCGGCGCGACGACGACAGCCGGGTAGCCGACCTGCGCGGTCCCGCCCGGTTGCTGCCGCAGCCGACCTGCGCCGGGTCCGCCGAGGCCGATCCGTAGGCTGACCAGCCGTGCTGGTGCTGGCCCTCGACACCGCAACGCCCGCTGTGACCGCAGGCGTGCTGCGGCTGCCCCCTGACGGCGTGCCCGACGTGCTGGCCGAACGGGTGACCGTCGACGCTCGGGCACACGGTGAGCTGCTCATCCCGTCGGTGCGCGCGGCGCTCGCGACCGCGGGGGTGGCGATGGGTGATCTCGGCGCTGTGGTGTGCGGCGCGGGCCCGGGCCCGTTCACCGGGCTACGGGTCGGCATGGTCACCGCCGCGGCGCTGGGTGACGCGCTGGGCATCCCGGTGTACCCGGTGGGCAGCCTGGACGCGATCGCCCACCGGGCGGGGACGGGCCCGCCGCTGCTGGTGGTGACCGACGCCCGGCGCCGCGAGGTCTACTGGGCGCGCTACGACGAGGCCGGAACCCGGGTGCGGGGTCCCGGGGTTGATCGCCCAGCCGATGTGCCCGCCGACGGGGTGGCCCGGGCGGCCGGGGCCGGTGCGGGGCTGCTCGGGCTGCCGGTGGTACCGCCCGCCTACCCCGACCCGGCGGCACTGGCCGCGGTGGCCGCGCCCGCGTTGCTGGCGCGCACGCCACCCGGCCCGCTCACCCCCTTGTACCTGCGGCGGCCGGATGCGCTGGCACCCGGGTCCGCCAAGCGGGTGACGCCTGTATGAGCGTGCTGATCGGGCCGATGTCCCGTTCGGACGCGCGGCGGTGCGCCGAACTGGAGCAGGCACTGTTCGCCGGGGACGACCCGTGGCACGCGGAGGCGTTCCTGCAAGCGCTCGACTCGGGGCACCGTTATCTCGCCGCCCGCGAGAACGGCTCGCTGATCGGATACGCCGGTCTGGCCCGCCTCGGGCGCGAGGCCGAGGTGCACACGCTCGCGGTGGATCCCGCGCACCAGGGCCGGGGGATCGGCCGGGCACTGCTGCGCGCGCTGCTGGAGCACGCCACGGGAGCCACGGTGTTCCTCGAGGTGCGCACGGACAACGATTCCGCGCTCGCGCTGTATCGCAGTGAGGGCTTCGCCGTGGTCGGCACCCGGCGCGGTTACTACCGTCCCAGTGGCGCGGACGCGTTCACCATGCGCAGGGAGGCGCTGTGACCGGCGTTGTGCTGGGCATCGAGACATCCTGCGACGAGACCGGAGTGGGCGTCGTACGGATCGGCGCCGACGGCACGGTCACCTTGCTCGCCGATGAGATCGCGTCCAGCGTGGACGAGCATGCCCGGTTCGGTGGCGTGGTACCCGAGGTGGCGTCCCGGGCCCATCTGCAGGCGATGGTGCCCACGGTCCGCCGGGCGCTGAGGGGCGCCGGCATCGCGCCGTCCGACGTGGACGCCGTGGCGGTCACCGCGGGACCGGGGCTGGCCGGGGCTCTGCTGGTGGGTGTGGCCGCGGCCAAGGCGTACGCGGCGGCCTGGGACGTCCCGCTCTACGGGGTCAACCATCTCGCTGCCCACGTCGCGGTGGACACCCTGGAGCACGGCCCGCTGCCCCCGGCACTGGCCCTGCTGGTCTCCGGAGGACACTCCAGCCTGCTGCAGGTCCGTTCGCTGACCGATCCCCTGGTGCCACTCGGTGCGACGGTCGACGACGCCGCGGGTGAGGCGTTCGACAAGGTGGCGCGGCTGCTCGGGCTGGGTTTCCCCGGCGGGCCGTTCGTCGACAAGGCCGCCCGGGACGGCGACCCCTCGTCGGTGCGCTTCCCCCGGGGGCTGTCCGGGCCGCACGACGCGCCCTGCGATTTCTCCTTCTCCGGGCTCAAGACCGCGGTGGCCCGGCACGTCGAGGCACTGCAGCGGGACGGGACCGCGGTGCCGGTGGCCGATGTCGCGGCCGCCTTCCAGGAAGCCGTGGTCGACGTGCTCACCGCCAAGGCGATCCGAGCCGCCACCGATCGGGGCATCGACACGCTGCTCATCGGGGGCGGAGTGGCCGCCAATTCGCGGTTGCGGGCGCTGGCCGAGCAGCGCTGCGCCGTGGCGGGGGTGCGACTGCGGGTCCCCCGCCCCCGGTTGTGCACCGACAACGGTGCCATGGTGGCCACCCTCGGCGCCCACCTGCTCGCCGCCGGCACCCCCCCCTCGCACCTGGACATCCCCGCCAACCCAGGCCTGCCCATCACCACCTCCCTCCTCTAACCTGGCTCTCTCCTCTAATCTGGCGTGTCCGCCTCCCGTGCACGGTGTGTCGGCTTCTTGTGTCCGTTTCAGAGGTGCAGCGGCACTCCTCTCGCCCGGAGCGAGGACGTTGCCCTAGCCGCCGGGAATCGTGTGCGGGCTGGGCGGTTTGCTCGGCGCTCTGCCGCAACCCCGTATGCCCGAGATCGCGCTCCGCAAGATCCTTGGGCTGCTCGCCACCGGACTGGCCGGCGGCTACCTCATCGAAGCGATCGCCTGAGCGGCGCCGGGGGCGTGCAGAAACACCCGCCCTGGGCTGCACCTTGCCTGGAGTGGATTGCGGAGCGTGAGACCGTGGTGATGTTCTCCGGTTCACCGAAAGGCACGCTGACAGACGCCGGTCCTGGCGTCCATCATGGCGGTAGCGGGGTGATAGCGGTGGTCGTGGCGCGGCGTGCTGGTCGGACGGGCCGCAGGTGTGTCGCACTGGTGGGTGCTGCGGCGGCAGTCCTGGTTGCAGTGGCCGGATGCGGTGCAGGTAGGTCGTCGGTGCCGAGTGGTGCTCCGACCATGGTGATGCCAGGGACCATGCCCACATCGGGGATGATGCCCGGCGCTGGAGCACCGAACGTAGCGGTCGCGCAGGGCAGCGCGAGGCTGAACGGGGCGGCGTTGGCGGACGCGCTGCGCGCAGGTCGGTACGTGATCGTCGTGCGCCACGGCGCCACCGACAATGCCCGTCCCGATGCGGCGATGGTCAACCTGGCCGACTGTGGCACGCAGCGCCCACTGAGCGCCGCTGGGATCGCCCAGGCCAAGCAGGTCGAGCAGGCGGTGTCGGCGTTGCGGTTGCCGATCGGTGAGGTGCGCTACAGCCCGTACTGCCGCACTCGCACCACAGCCCAACTGGAGTTCGGCACCACCGGCCAGCCCGACCAGGATCTGGTGGCGGCGGATTACCACGGCGTCCGCCGGGTCACGCAGGACGCCGCCGTCCTCACGTTGATCAACACTGTGCCGCGGGCCGGAACCGACACCGTGCTGGTCACTCACCAGAACACCATCCAGAACGCGACCGGTATTCCCAGCCCACCAGAAGGCGGTACGCAGATCTACCGGCCGCAACCCGCAGGCCGACCACTCCTCATCGCCGAACTCGGGCCCGCGGACTGGACCACGCTGACCCCCCACTGACCGCAGGCCAGTCTCCTGGGACAGGCCGCCGTTTGGCCCGCCGCCAGGGGTATCGGTGTCACTCAGCTCATCCGCGAGTGGACCGAGGAACGGCTCGACGCCAGCGGTGACCTGAACGATCGGGTGCTTTTCGCCGATGAGCTTGAACGCACAGCGCGACTCCTGCGGGACGGTGCCTGACCTCGGCTGGTGCCCACCCAGCAGGATCACAGCCTGACGTCCCGTGATCGACAGCTGACGGTACTTGACGAGCACCCAACCCTGATCGGGAACCCCTGTTGAGAGCTGGCAGTCGTCTGAGTAGAGTGCCAACTGGCACTCTGGTCGCTGGAGTGCCAGCAACGGCTCGGGCCGCCTCGACACCCGCGACGGCGGGGTGGCAGGGAGTCGGCATCATCCAACCTGCCAACGCTTCGAAGACCCCAGAAGGTGGAGGTCACACCGTGGCGAGCGTGAACATCAAGCCGCTCGAGGACAAGATCGTCGTTCAGGCCAGCGAGGCCGAGATGACGACCGCGTCTGGCATCGTTATCCCGGAAACCGCCAAGGAGAAGCCCCAGGAGGGCAAGGTCCTGGCTGTGGGGCCCGGCCGTTTCGACGACAACGGCAAACGCATTCCGATGGACGTGTCGGAGGGCGACGTCGTCATCTACTCCAAGTATGGCGGCACCGAGATCAAGTACAACGGCGAGGAGTACCTCATCCTCTCCGCCCGCGACGTGCTCGCGATCGTCAACTGACGGTCGCGTCACCTGACGACAATCGACGTCGTTGCGACCGCCCCGCGGCCCCACCCGGGGTCGGGGGGCGGTCGCGTATCGGGCCCCCGGCATACCGGTGGCCCCTGAGTTCGCAACGTGAGGAAGGCAGACAATGGCCAAGCAGATCACGTTCGACGAGACCGCGCGCCGCGCGCTCGAGCGCGGCGTCGACCAACTCGCCGACGCGGTCAAGGTCACCCTCGGCCCCCGTGGCCGGCACGTGGTGCTGGACAGGAAGTACGGCGGCCCCACGATCACCAACGACGGCGTGACGATCGCCCGTGAGATCGAGCTGAGCGACCCCTACGAGAACCTCGGGGCCCAGTTCGCCAAGAACGTGGCGACCAAGACCAATGATGTGGCCGGCGACGGTACGACCACCGCGACCGTGCTGGCCCAGGCGATGGTCCGGGAAGGGCTGCGGAACGTGGCCGCCGGCGCCAACCCCACCTCGCTCGGGTACGGAATCAGCGAGGCCGCTGATGCCGTCGCTGATGCGATGCTGGCCAAGGCGACCCCGGTGCAGGGCGAGGAAGCCATCGCCCAGGTCGCCACGGTGTCCTCGCGTGATCCGAGGATCGGCGAGCTGATCGGCGAGGCGATGACCAAGGTCGGCAACGACGGGGTCATCACCGTGGAGGAGTCCTCCACGCTGGCCACCGAACTGGAGATCACCGAGGGGCTCTCGCTGGAGAAGGGTTACATCTCGCCCTACTTCGTCACCGATCCCGAACGGATGGAGGCCGTCCTGGAGGACGCCTACATCCTGCTGCACCGCGACAAGATCTCCTCCATTCAGGACCTGTTGCCGCTGCTGGAGAAGGTGAGCGAGGCGGGACGGCCGCTGTACATCATGGCCGAGGATGTCGACGGCGAGGCGTTGTCCACGCTGGTGGTCAACGCGCTCCGCAAGACGCTCGCGGTGGTCGCCGTCAAGGCGCCGTACTTCGGTGACCGCCGCAAGGCGTTCCTCGATGACGTCGCCGTGATGACCGGTGGGCAGGTCGTCAACCCCGAGGTGGGTCACGTCCTGTCCGAGGTCGGCCTCGATGTGCTCGGCCGGGCCCGGCGGATCGTCGTGAAACGGGACGACACGATCGTCATCGACGGCGCGGGTGAGCAGGCCGCGGTTGACGAACGTGCCGCGCAGTTGCGTCGCGAGATCGAGGCCGAGGACTCCGAGTGGGACCGTGAGAAGCTCGCCGAGCGGCTGGCGAAGCTGGTCGGCGGGGTCGCGGTGATCAAGGTCGGCGCGGCCACCGAGACCGAACTCAAGGAACGCAAGGCGAGGATCGAGGACGCCGTCTCGGCGACCCGGGCAGCGGTCGAGGAGGGCATCGTGCCGGGTGGCGGTGCCGCGATCCTGCAGGCCGCCGACTCCGTCGGTGATCTCGGGCTGCGTGGCGACGAGGCCACCGGCGTAGCCATCGTTCGATACGCCAGCGCCGCTCCGCTGCGCTGGATCGCGGCCAATGCGGGCCATGAGGGCTCCGTCGTGGTCGCCAAGGTGCGCGAGATGCAGTGGGGCCACGGCTTCGACGCCGAGGCCGAGACCTACGGTGACCTGGTCGCCGCGGGAGTCGTGGACCCGGTGAAGGTGACCCGGTCCGCGCTCATCAACGCCGCGTCGATCGCCCGGATGCTGATCACTACCGAGAGCGCGATCGTGGACAAGCCGGAGGAGACCCCGGCCGACGGTGGCCACGGTCACGGTCATGGTCACGGCCCGGGCATGTAGCCCCGTACCTGCGGCACCTTGAGGAGCGGTCACACGAAAGGCCCCCTGCGTCGTCCGTGGACGGGCAGGGGGCCTTCGTGGCCTTCCGGATGCACCCCTCCTCACCCGGGAGGCGGCCCTCCTCCCACCCCGGTCAACTCGCCCGCGCGCAGTTGACGGCCATCGATGCGAAGTACGCGCTGTCCGTCCCCCGGCAAGAGCCCGCACCGGCTTGCCACGCGCGCCCAGCGGTCCGACGATGTTGGTGTGCCCAAGCAGCTGGGACGGCAGCCCGGTTCCGGCGCGACCACCGGGGCCGCAGCCGTCACGGCACACGGCCGGGTCGGTGACGAGCTCTTCCTGGGGGTGGCGGCGGTGGCGCGCCAGCTGGGGGTCGCCCCGGCCACCTTGCGAACCTGGGACCGCCGTTACGGGCTGGGTCCGACCGGCCACGCACCGGGGGCGCACCGCCGATACGGCGCGACGGACGTCGCCCGCCTGGAGGTCATGCAACACGCGCTGCTGCAGGGAGCAGCGCCCGCGGAGGCCGCGCGGTACGCGCTGGCTTCCCTGACGCAGCCGGTGGGGGGTGCGCCCCCCGGCGCACCGGAGCTGGCCCCCGGGCCGGCACCAGCCGGGCCGGAACCACTCGAGCCGGCTGTGCCGTCGGTGCGGCAGGTCCGCATCGGCGGTCGATCGCTCCGGTTGCCCGGTGCCGGAGCCCGGGCGCGTGGGCTGGCCCGGGCCGCGGTGGCGCTGGACGCCGGCTCGGTACGCCGGACGCTGGACGAGTCCCTGGCCGCTGACGGCGTGATCACCACCTGGGACCTCGTGGTTCGTCCGGTGCTCGGCGCGATCGCGACCTGCTGGGAGGGCACCGGCGCCGGGGTCGAGATCGAGCATCTGCTCACCGACGGCGCTCTCGGCGCTTTCCGTGCCGCGCGGGAGGCGGAGTCCGCGCCCGGGACAGGCCGGTCACGCCCGGTGTTGCTGACGTGCGTACCCGATGAGTTGCACAGCCTGCCGTTGTACCCGCTGTCTGCCACGCTCGTGGCCCGGAGTGTCCATTGCCGGGTGCTGGGAGCGGCGCTGCCCGCTGACGCCCTCGCGGCCGCTGTGCGCCGTACCGCGCCCTCCGTGGTGTTCCTCTGGGCACAGATGGCCGGCTACGCGGCACCCGACGTGCTGGCCGGGTTGCCCCGCATCCGGCCGCGGGTCCGGGTCTTCGCCGGTGGCCCCGGATGGTCGGGGGTGCCACTTCCGGCTTCCGTCGAGCTGGTCGAGACCCTGGCCACGGCCGCTGACCGGATCGCTGCGGTGGCGAGCACCACGCCGCGGCGCCGGGTGAACGGCGACAGCCGGTAACCATGCCGATCACTGATCGTTCAGGGCCAGAGTGCCTGATCATCGGGTGTGAAGCCCACCGTCGTGTCGTGCACGCAATACTGCCGTGATCCGCTCACACTCGGTACAGTGAGCGTTGCTCCACTTCGGTGGTTGCGGCCGTTTGGAGTAGTTCGGTTCGGGTTCTTCACGGAATTTCCATCAGATCGTGTCAAGGTCTGGCCCCGCACGACCGATAGGGGAGGTGGGGATATCACTCGGCTGCACGAAAGGAGCCCTCCCGTGACCGCGGTACTAATCTGCGATGACCGGCGAAGTGTCCGTGAGGGACTTACGCGTGTCATGTCGGCAGTTCCAGGCGTTGCTCGGATCGACTGTGTGGCACATGGGGACGAGCTACTGGCTCGTTACTCTCGGCAACCGGTAGACGTCGTGCTGGTGGGTACGCAGCGTGCGGTGCCGACTGGGGTTGAGGCCACCCGCCGGCTGGTGTCGGCGCACCCACAAGCCAATGTGATCGTGTTCGGTGCACCGGACGACGCAGGCAGCATCGCCGCCGCGATCGCCGGGGGCGCCAGGGGGTATCTGCGTTGGGACGCCTCGCGTCCGGAGCTCGTCGCGGCCCTCGCGCACACTCTTGCCAGTACGTCGGTGCCGGCTCCACGCCCGCCGTCGGATCCGGGGGTTCAGCTCACCGAGCGCGAGTTGCAGGTGTTGCGCGGGATGAGCCAGGGCAAGAGCAACGGGCAGATCGGCCGGGAGCTCTACCTCTCCGAGGACACCGTGAAGACCCATGCCCGGCGGCTGTTCCGCAAGCTCGGGGTCCGGGATCGCGCTCAGGCCGTCGCGCACGGCTTCCGGCGTGGTCTGGTCGCCTGAATCACGTCTGCAGCGGGGGCCGGTGGCATGCCACCGGCCCCCGCTTTTGCGATCTCACGAAGGGTGATCGGGGTGCGGCGTTCCGCATCTGGTTGCTCGCCCAGTACGGTGCCTGCTGAGGTGCCGCGGTCCCAGGACGGGTGACAGGTGTCCGGTGTCCGGGACGGCGGGGGTCCACCGCCGACAGGTGTGCAGACCGGTCGGTCCCGCGTAACGCCAAGGCTGCGCTCTGCGATGACTTTAGTAGGGGACGATCTCGACGTCCTGGTGGGTTCGGCCGTTGACGGTGATCGTAATGCCGTGGACGGAGTTCTCCGCTGGGTTCGTCCTCTCGTGGTGCGGTACTGCCGTGCCCGGGTCGGAAGACAGGAGAAGACGTTCGCCTCGGCGGACGACGTGGCGCAGGAGGTGTGTCTCGCGGTGCTTACGGCGTTGCCCAGCTACCGCGACCAGGGTCGGCCATTCCTGGCGTTCGTGTATGGAATCGCGGCGCACAAGGTGGCGGATGCTCATCGGTCGGCGGCACGTAACCGCACCGAACCGGTCCCGGAGGTCCCTGATGCGCCTGTCCTGGCCGACGGTCCGGAGCAGCGGGCCTTGCAGGGTGAGCTGGCCGAGCGGATGAGCAAGCTGCTGGGCACGCTTCCGGACCGGCAGCGAGAGATCCTCCTCCTGCGAGTCGTGGTAGGACTTTCCGCCGAAGAGACGGCGGAGGCAGTGGGCTCCACACCCGGCGCCGTCCGGGTGGCGCAGCACCGGGCATTGGGTCGGCTGCGCAAGGTACTGGCATCGGAGGGGGTGGTCTGACATGTCGCGACGGGACGACGAGGAACATGGCGGCTATCCGTATCGGCGCCATAACGACGGCCATAACGACGGCCATAACGACGACGGTGACGGTCCGCCGGGCGAGTTCAACCAGGCCCCGGTCGATCTGGCCGCTGTGCAGGCCGACGACGCCCTGCTGGACATGCTCGGTACGGGCAGCGTCGCAGGCGGCGACACCGACGCCGACCTGGCGCGGGTGCTGGTCGCGTGGCGTCGCGACGTGGACACCGAAGCGATCGGTGAGTTGGTGGACACCGACACGGCCGTGGCGGTGATCGGCGCCGCCCGCAAGCCCGCGTCGCGCAGGCACCCGGTGCTCGGCCCGGCGGCCGCGGCCGCCGCGGTCCTGGTCATCGCGTTCTCCGGAGTCGGTCTGGTGGCCAAGTCCGCTCAGCCCGGCGACCATTTGTTCAGCCTGACCAAGGTCCTCTATGCCGATTACGCCCGCTCGGCGGAGGCTGCCCAGAAGACCAAGTTCGAACTGGCCGACGCCGAGTCCGCGATCAGGCGGGGCAAGGCCTCTGAGGCCAAGCAGTCGCTGCAGCAAGCCCAGCAGCAGCTCACTGTGGTCGGCGAGGATGAGGGCCACACCACGCTGGCCGCCAAGCATGACCAGCTCGAGGAGATGCTGGCCGGAATAGGCAGCTCGCCCGCGTGGAGTACCTCCCCGACACCGGCCCCCGTGACCACGTCGTCGAAGCCGCAGATTCCTGTGCCACCGGTGTCGGTGTCGTCCGCCCCCACGCCGACGAAGACGTCGACATCGAGTCCGCCGCCCAGCACGGCGCCCAGCACGGCGGTCAGCCCGTCGACGCTGTTCGCACCGGAAACGGGAACGCCGGAGGGCACCCCGCGGGCGGCCACGCCGAGTGAGCGGAGCCCGGAGCCACCGCCGTTGCAGTCGTCGCCGACCGGCTGAGCACGGTCAGTCGCAGTCGAGCACGGTCAGTCGCAGTCCTCGGCGAGTACCGCGTCGGCGTATCCGCGGCAGTACTCCCAGCTCACGTAGGCGGCCGGGTCCGGGTCGTAGGCGGGCTCATGCGGGCGCATCCGGCCGGCGTCGAGTAGTTGCTGCAGGCTGGACCGCAGCAGTGACCAGTCGTGGTAGTGCTGTTCGGCGCAGTCCGGGCAGTCCACCACGATTCCGCGTACGCCACGAGGCTCGAGCAGGGCCTGGTACACGGCGAGATCGGTGAGATCCGAGAGCAGTCCCGCTCGCTCTTCGTTGTCCAACGGTTCCTCAGCCGGGTACTCGGCCTCGTCCAGTGCCTCGAGCGCCTGGGTCGGGTCTTCCGGGTCGTCGGCGAACGGGTCGGGTGGGAGTGCGTCGTGCGCCACGTCGGGCACGGTACCCGTCCGGTGGGTTGTGCGGTGACGGATACCATGGATTGACCGCCCCGCGAGGGCTTCGCCACCGCCCCTCAGCCAACACCGCCCCTCCAGCCAACACCGCCCCTCAGCCAACACCGCCCTCCAGCCAACACCGCCCTCCAGCCAACACCGCCGTCAGGAAGGTCCTCCCTCCGCATGACCAGCGAGCTCACCGCGCCCGACTTCCCGTCGAAGTTCGCGCTGCTCGGTCTGACCTTCGACGATGTCCTGCTGTTACCCGCCGAGTCCGACGTGATCCCCTCCGAGGTCGACACCTCGACCAGGCTCTCGCGCAACATCACGTTGCGGGTTCCGCTGGTCTCGTCGGCGATGGACACCGTGACCGAGGCGCGGATGGCCATCGCGATGGCCCGCCAGGGCGGTATGGGGGTGCTGCACCGCAACCTGCCCGCTGAGGAGCAGGCCGCGCAGGTCGAGGTGGTGAAGAGATCCGAGGCGGGCATGGTGACCGACCCGGTGACCTGCTCACCGCAGGACACCTTGGCCGACGTGGACGCGTTGTGCGCCCGCTACCGGATCTCGGGGGTCCCGGTCACCGACTCCGACGGAGTGCTGGTCGGGATCATCACCAACCGGGACATGCGCTTCGAGGTGGACCACCACAAGCGGGTCACCGAGGTGATGACCAAGCCTCCCCTGATCACCGCTCAGGTGGGGGTGACCGCCGACGCAGCCTTGGGCCTGCTGCGCAGGCACAAGGTGGAGAAGCTGCCGATCGTCGACGGGCACGGCAGGCTGCGCGGCCTGATCACCGTCAAGGACTTCGTCAAGACCGAGCAGTACCCGCTGGCGACCAAGGACCCCGACGGGCGGCTGCTCGTCGGCGCTGCGATCGGGGTCGGTGAGGACGCCAAGCAGCGAGCCGCCCTGCTGGTCGAGGCGGGTGCCGACGTGCTCGTCGTCGACACGGCACACGGGCACTCCGGCATGGTGCTTGAGATGGTCAGCCTGCTGAAGGCCGAGGTGGGCACCGCTGTCGACGTGATCGGTGGCAACGTGGCCACCCGCGCAGGCGCACAGGCACTCGTCGACGCGGGTGTGGACGCCGTGAAGGTCGGGGTGGGGCCGGGGTCGATCTGTACCACCCGCGTGGTGGCCGGGGTGGGCGTGCCGCAGATCAGCGCCATCTACGAGGCGAACCGGGCGTGCCGTCCCGCTGGTATCCCGGTGATCGGCGACGGGGGGATCCAATTTTCGGGGGACATCGCCAAGGCGATCGTCGCGGGCGCCAGCACCGTGATGCTCGGCAGCTTGCTGGGGGGGACCGCCGAGGCACCCGGGGACCTGATCCTGGTCGACGGTAAGCAGTACAAGACCTACCGTGGAATGGGGTCGATGGGCGCGATGACCTCGCGCTCTCAGATGCGGTCGTACTCCAGGGACCGCTATTTCCAGGACGACATGCTCTCCGACGACAAGCTGGTGCCCGAGGGCATCGAGGGGCGGGTTCCCTACCGGGGATCGCTGTCCCTGGTGGCCCATCAGCTGGTCGGCGGCCTCCGGGCGGCGATGGGGTACGCGGGTGCCGCGACCGTCTCCGCGCTGCAGGACGCGCAGCTGGTGCGGATCACCGCGGCGGGCCTGAAGGAGAGCCACCCGCACGACATCACGATGACGGTAGAAGCGCCGAACTACACGCTGCGCTGAGACCTGCTTGCAGGGTCGAAACAACAGGACTAGGGGCCTGCTCGCAGGGTCGATGCCTGGCGCAGCGCGGCCAGGGTTGTCAGCGGGCAAGGATGCCACTAGCCAGGGATGCCGATGGGCAGGGGATGAGGAACCGTGCGGGACCTGGTGGAGATCGGCATGGGCCGCACCGCGCGGCGTGCCTACGACTTCGACGACGTGGAGATCGTGCCGTCGCGGCGTACGCGTTCGTCCCGTGACGTCTCGACCGCGTGGCAGATCGATGCCTACCGCTTCGACATTCCGTTGATCACCCACCCGACCGATGCGATCGTGTCGCCCGCGATGGCGGTCCGGATCGGGGAACTCGGCGGGCTGGGGGTGCTCAACGCCGAGGGGCTGTGGGCGCGTCACCCGAAGGTCGACAAGCTGCTGTTCCAGCTCACCTCGGCGACGGACGACGCTGACGAGGCGGCTGCGGTGCGGCTGCTGCAGCAGTGGCACGCGGCCCCGATCCGGGTCGATCTGCTCACCGAGGCGATCGGCCAGGTGGCCGAGTCGGGCGTGACGGTGGCCGCTCGGGTCAGTCCGCAGCATGCCCGGGATCTGACTCCCGATCTGCTCGCGGCCGGTGTCGAGATCCTGGTCGTGCAGGGCACGATCGTCTCGGCCGAGCACGTTTCCCGAGGTCCTCAAGGGGGAGGCGGCGGTGCCGAGCCGCTGAACCTGGAGGAGTTCATCGCTGGCATCGATGTCCCGGTGATCGCGGGCGGAGTGGGCGACTACCGCACCGCGATGCACCTGATGCGCACCGGTGCCGCCGGCGTGATCGTCGGTTACGGTGCAGGTGCCAGCACCTCGACGGCCGACGTACTGGGGATCGGGGTGCCGATGGCCACGGCGATCGCCGACGCCGCCGCCGCCCGGCGGGACTATCTGGACGAGACCGGTGGGCGCTACGTGCACGTGATCGCCGACGGCGGCGTGCGAACCAGCGGTGACGTGGCCAAGGCGATCGCCTGCGGGGCGGATGCGGTGATGCTCGGTGAGACACTCGCCGCCGCCGCCGAGGCGCCCGGAAACGGCTTGTACTGGACCGCGGCCGCGGCGCACCCTTCACTGCCGCGCAGTCATGTGATCGACGTGCCCGAAGGGTCGGTCGGCATCGACACGCTGCTGTTCGGGCCCTCGTCGGATCCCAGCGGTGAGGTCAACCTGTTCGGCGCACTGCGCCGCGCGATGGCCAAGACCGGGTACTCGGAGCTCAAGGAGTTCCAGAAGGTCGGCCTCACCATCCGTCCCTGACCCAGGGCCCGGGGGTGCCGGATGAGGAGGTATCGGGTGGCGGCCGAGGTCGATTACGACGTGGTGGTGGTCGGATCC
Organism: Pseudonocardiaceae bacterium; assembly: GCA_036494005.1. Lineage (GTDB taxonomy): Bacteria > Actinomycetota > Actinomycetes > Mycobacteriales > Pseudonocardiaceae. The sequence continues at coordinate 24,443 of DASXOV010000092.1, forward strand.
GGATTCGGCGGCAGTGTCGCGGCGCTGCGGCTGACCGAGAAGGGCTACCGGGTCGGCGTGCTCGAAGCCGGGCGGCGCTTCGCCGACGAGGAACTGGCCGCCACGTCGTGGCAGTTGCGCAAATTCCTCTGGGCGCCTGCGCTGGGCTGCTACGGCATTCAGCGCATCCACCTGCTGCGCGACCTCGTGGTGCTGGCCGGTGCAGGGGTGGGAGGCGGTTCGCTGAACTACGCCAACACCCTCTACCGGCCACCGGGCGCGTTCTTCGCCGACCCGCAGTGGGCGCACATCACCGACTGGCGTACGGAGCTCGACGGCTATTACGACCAGGCGCAGCGGATGCTGGGAGTGACGACCTACACCGGGCACACCGCGGCGGACGAGGTGCTGCAGCGGGTCGCCCAGGACATGGGAGTCGGGCAGACCTTCCACCCGACCCCGGTCGGGGTGTTCTTCGGCCGCCCAGGAGAAGAGGTCGGCGACCCGTACTTCGGTGGAGCAGGGCCCCGGCGCACCGGCTGCACCGAATGCGGCTCCTGCATGACCGGGTGCCGGGTCGGCGCCAAGAACACGCTGGTGAAGAACTACCTGCACCTCGCCGAGCGGGGCGGAGCCGTGGTGCACCCACTGACCACCGCGACTGCGGTGCGTCCCCGGAGCGACGGCACCTGGCGGGTCGACACGGTCCGCACCGGGGCGCTGGGCCGGTCGGTGCGAGGTGGGCGGCGCCGGACGATCCGGGCGAGGCAGGTAGTGCTCGCCGCCGGCACCTGGGGGACCCAGCAGTTGCTGCACCGGATGCGCGACGACGGCGTGCTGCCCGCGCTCTCCCCGAGGCTGGGTGAGCTGACCCGGTCGAACTCGGAGGCCATCGTCGGGGCCAGCCGGCTCACCGCGGACCCGGAGCGCGACTTCTCCCGAGGGGTGGCCATCACCTCCTCGTTCCACCCCGACGAGCACACCCACATCGAGCCGGTCCGCTACGGGCGGGGCAGCAACGCGATGGGCCTGCTGCAGACGCTGGCCACCGACGGTGCCTCGGAGATCTCGCGCCGCCGGCAGTTCCTGCGCTTCCTGGCCCGCCACCCGGTCACGGTGGCGCGGCTGCTGTCGCTGCGCCGGTGGAGCGAGCGGACGGTGATCCTGCTGGTGATGCAGACCCTGGACAACTCGCTGACCACGTTCCGCCGCCGCGGCCGGCTCACCTCCCGGCAGGGCCACGGCGCACCCAACCCCAGCTTCATCCCGGCCGGTTTCCGGGCCACCCAACTCGCCGCCGAGCACATCGGGGGCATCGCGGGCAGCACCTGGGGCGAACTGTTCAACGTCCCGATCACGGCGCATTTCCTCGGCGGCTGCCCGATGGCGCTGACCGCGGACGACGGCGTCATCGACCCCTACCACCGGGTGCACGGCTATCCGGGGCTGTCCGTGGTGGATGGATCGGCGGTCAGCGCCAATCTCGGAGTGAACCCGGCGCTGACCATCACCGCGCTGGCCGAACGGGCCTGCGCGCTGTGGCCGAACCAGGGCGAGCCGGACCCGCGGCCCGAGCCGGGGCAGGCCTACCGGCCGGTGGCTCCCGTCCCGCCACACGCACCGGCCGTGCCGCCGGACGCACCCGGCACGTTGCGCCTGTGAGTGGCGATACGAGCTATAACTCGAGCTATAACTCGCATCGCCACTCACGGGTTGTCCACAGGGGCAGGTAAGGGGTAGCAGAACATGGACGTATTCCAGGTCCACCAGCAGTTGCTGGCGGATTATGAGACGTTCACGTCGGGTCGCGATTATCCTGTCCCGGCGTGTTAGTGGCCTCCCGGAGCAGGTGCGGAAATCACTGACCTGGGATCAGGGCGTGGAGATGGCCGCGCATGCCCGCTTCACGGTCTCCACGGATGTTCCGGTGTTCTTCTGTGATCCTCATTCTCCGTGGCAACGTGGAAGTAACGAGAATACCAACGGGTTGCTCCGGCAGTATCTTCCGAAGGGTACCGATCTGTCGTACTACATTCAGGCCGAGCTCGATGAGATCGCGGCGAAGCTGAACCGGAGACCCCGGAAAACACTGGGGTTCAAAACTCCGGCGGAAGCACTCGACAAAGTGCTAATGGATGCTGCTGATGCACTGACCGCTTGAGACCGCCGCTTCCTGTCCTGCTCCCAGAGGCGTATGAGAAGCATTGCCCCTGGGACTCTAACCAGCGGCTCAACGACTGGGTCAAGATCAGAATACTGGAACTGTCGTATGCCGCATACGATATAGTCGCATTTGCTGCGGACCACGGGGAACGTGGTTTTCCGTGCCCGTGGGACGAGGAGCGTCGGTTCTGGCTGCGCGCAGAGTTGGATGCTGCCTATTTCCACCTCTATCGTCTCCCACGCGATGACGTCGACTACGTCATGGACACCTTTCGCGCCTTTCGCAACAACGACTCGGACCGCTTTACTCGGACTAAGAAAGCGATACTGGAGATCTACGACGCGATGGCCGACGCCATCCACACCGGCGAGCCGCACCGCACCGTGCTCGACCCCCCACCCGGCCACGGCCCCCGCCACCCTGCGTGCCCTACCGAGTGACCACGAACGCTATCGCGAAGCGGTCCTCAGCTGGTGGCTATGGTCAGACCCTTGTGTTCGACGAAATCTGCGAAGTCTTTGACGTTCAGCGTCGCAAGGGGGAGTTGGTGTACGAGGCAGTTGGCAGCATTCCATGTGTCATTCTGTGGACGTTGGCGACCACGAAGCCGGACATAAGCTGAGATCTCACCCCACACGTAGGCGACGGCTTCACTGCCAGGCAACACGACGACACCACTCAGACACCGCGCGAGCCTTTCTCGGTCGGCAGTCGCCACTGCCTCTGTATCATCCACTGGGGTCATCTCGGCAACGTTACGCACGTAATGCAGGTCGGCGTACCAGTGAGCTTTGCCAGAAGTTCGGGCAGCACTTGACTGCGAAATCCTAACGACGCTAAATCGGAATCGAGGGACGACGTAGGAGATAACGCTAGGCAGGATTCTCGTGGCGCTGCTCGGTCACGAAATCCCGAGACTTCCCAACTTCTTGTCAGTTCCGAACGCGCCATCGCAGGCGAGTTTCTCGATCGTCTTGATGTGCTCGATTCCCTTAGGCCGGACCAACTCTTCCACGTGCGCGAAGCCGAAGTGCTCCCCTGCAGCGGAGAGTGGTCTGGATCGGTGGTCAATGCTGCCTCCGCTGTTCTGCTCGCCAGTGTGGCACTTGCCGCCGATCAGTGCTGTTGCCTGACGTGGCCAGTCGGTGGGAGATGCTTCCGAGTCGTTGTCCGAGCTTCAGCCGGCGAAATTCGTCACCAGGCCGTAGGTAGCCAGTTGGTCGTCCAGCGCCTTAACAGCCGGAGTGTCCTGCCACGGCTGCATTCGGGCGCGCGTGTTACGCAGTTCCTTCACCAATCGTGTCGAGCGGGTCTGGGCAGCGGTATCACCGAAAAGTCTCGCTGCCTCATCGATTTCGCCGGCTTGTAGTTGAGCATTGCCTAGCCGAAGCATGCAGAACGCCCGGCTTCCCGTAAACGACTTGTCGAAGAGTGCCAGACCTTCGCTGGCGCTAAGGACAGCTTCCCGAATCTTACCTAGTCGCAATAGGCACTCACTTTTGCGGCTGATAAGCCAGCCCTCGTGATACCAATAAGCTGGTGACTCAGGGCGCAGATTGTTGGCCGATTTTAGAATATTCTCTGCCTTCTCGAACGCGGTCATAAAGTCTGCGTGATCGCCATTGGTCGCATGGCCTAATGCGGCCTCTGTGGCGATGCAGACTCGCATAAGGGGATCCTCGGTCTTCCTTGACAGGCTCTGTGCGGCTTCAGCGAGATCGATGGCCGTGTGGCCCTTTCCCTGCCAGGACGCGGAGTAACACATATTGCCGAGTGCATAGATGTCAAGCTCGATATTGTTCGCATCCTGCGCTGCTGCGCGAGCCTGATCCCAGCAATCTGCAGCTTCGTCGAATTTACTGAGATCAAAGAAGTAGAATCCGAGAGATGTGGACATATCGCTGTACGCCGAGAGTAGGCGGGACCGAAGTGCGCTTGGACATTCCGTCAGAAGATTCGTAACCAGGTTCCGTTGTGCGAGCATCGTACTAAGTACTGCGCGAGAGCCCAATGCATCTTCTTGGCGTTTGCAGTATCGGAGCATGGTCTCGATATGGTCGATAACATGCTTGTCTACACGGCTCGGAGCGGCAATTGCCCGGGATAGACGTTCCTGTTCGTCGGGGTTCAGGTCACCCAGGACTGGTGAGGCGGCGGTGGTGCCGACTGCCCAGCCGAGGAACTGGAGTAGTTCTCGACGGTTCATCGCACCTACCCATCGGCAGAGGAGCCTGGCGAGCTGGCCGATGACCTCATCGGCTTCCGTCCCGGGCACGTCCCCTGCCAGGTTACCTATCCACGAGAGGTGGGCCAGCGGTCCGGCCAGTCCCTCCATCAGCTCCGCACCACCAGCGGTAATGCTGTTCGTTAGAGCCTCAGCCCCACCCGGACCGGCTGCCTCGCCGAACAACTGCGCGGCCAGCGGTGCGCGCAGTGCTTCGGCTTTGGCGCGGGCCTCGGCGAGCTGGGCTTCCCGGGCGCGTACCTCGTGGTCCTGCTTGGCCGCTTCCCAGGCGCGGAACCCGGCCAGCAGCGCACCACCCGCCCAGCATTTCTCGTCGGCGATCCGCCAGAACCGCTCGTCGGCGCGGGAGCGGCCCTTCTCGATATGCGCCACCGTGGTGCGGTCCACCATCGCGGCCCTGGCGAGCTGGCCCTGGCTCAGCTCAGCGGCCTGGCGGTAGGCGGCCAGTTGGGCACCGAGCACCAGGCGCATCTCGACCAGCTCGTCCGGTTCCCGGGCCATGCTCACGCCCCCTATCCGTGTGTCCTGATCGCTCAGCGTAAACCTGGGATACGACGATTCCCTGGTGACAACCACGTGCGCCCTGTGCTGCACAGTCCTCGCACCCCTTGTGATCATCGCCAGGACGGGCCGTCTGAACGTTCCTGGCCCAGCCCGCGATCGTCTTCCACGAGCTTGATCGAACTGTCGTGGTGACCTCATAGGATCCGCGTGGCCCGCAGGTAGCGGGCCCCGCATCCAAGACCGTCTCAGTTTCCACCGGGGGATCGGTGCCCGACAGACTCCACAAGGATCCGCATGTTCGGAGGGCGATCGAGCAGCTGATCGACAAGGGCTGGCGGATCCAGGAGCAGGGGCACAAGTACAACCTGCTGTGTCCGTGTGGGCAGGGACGAGTGCGGGTGGACGGCACACCGGTGAACCCCCAGAACCACGCGCGGCGGATCTTGCGCGAAGCCGAGCGGTGCCCAGACCGTCACGATCTTGACCGCAGGCCGCGCCCGAAATGACACGGTCCAGGCCTGTTTCGCATTAGAAACACTGCTGCTAGACTGCACCGGCGGGATCGGGAGGTGGGATCAATGAGCCAGTATGAGTGGGTCTTCGTGGTTGACGACCTCGCTGACGATGCCGTCGACGCGATCTACGAGACGCATGACGCGCTCGTCTCGCGCCACGGCGGTCTCACCCTCCTGACCGTCACCGCTGAGGGCGGCACACCCGTGGAAGCGGCGAAGAACATCATTGCGCAACTCCAGCAGCACGGACGGCTTATCAGAGTTCGGCGAGCGTATGAAGACCTGGTGACGAAGGTTGATATCGCGGGGAGGTGCAACACGACTCCCCAAGCTGTAGGCCAGTGGGTCCGGGGAAAGCGGCTTCGCGATTTTCCGTTTCCTGGGTGTTTCAGCTTGGCTGCAGGTGGAATCTGGCTATGGGGCGAGGTGAATGACTGGCTTCGTCAAACAGGTAAACCCAGTGATGACATTGAATATCCGGACAGAGAAGATTACGTTTCAATAAATCACTGGATTTATGAAGAGCTGCCCATCATGACCACGACATACTCGGGTGTCTGAACATATTTGGGTTCTTCGTGATGCGCCGCTGTAGGACACGATCTTCAGTTTGAGTCCGGAATTAGGCTCGAGCCTCAGCGACAGATGCACCGCCACGGGAATCAAGTCGGAGAGGCTGTGCCGCTCCAGGGTGCTCTTCCCGACTGCCACCCCCGATCGGCTCGGCCGCGGAGGCCGTGTCGAACTTGTGTTCGATCGGACGGCTGAGTGCGGTGCCAGCTTGTCCGACGCGATCCTCTGCGACGGCTGGTGGACGTTCGCCCAAGGAAAATGAGCATCTGTGGCATAGTTATGCGACAGCTTGTAGGAACTGGGCGACATGTCTCATATTTGCGCATAAGGGCGGCTGGAAGGGGCCGAGGATGACTGCATACGGCGAGGCTGCGGACACTTCGGTGAGCTAAGTGCGCGCCTGGATCACCGGGGGAGAGCTCTATGACGTCGAGTTCAAAGGCGAGCATCGCTGCCAGCTGAATGATCGAGATCTCATGGGAAGACCTCGATCCTCTTGAGTTCGAGCGGGTGCGGCGTCTGGTCACAGATGCAGGTGACCGGGGGATCGGCTGTTAGCGGGCCTCTCGGACCGGGAAATCGCTCACGCGATGGGGTTGGTACGCAACGACACCGATGTGACTACTGGGGCACTCCTGCTGTTCGGTCGTGCGCAGGCGATCCGTCGCTTTATCTCCACACACGAGGCGGCCTTTCAAGTCCTCCGTGGGCTGGAGGTGGAGGTCAATGACTTCTTCACCGACCCGCTTTTTTGATTGGCCGAGGAAATATTCAGCCGCTTCCGAGCGCGGAATCGCGAGGAAGAACTGCAATTCGGCCTCTTCCGCGTGGCGGTGCCGGCGTACTCCGAGACTGCTTTTCGGGAAGCGCTCGCTAACGCCCTG
>DASXOV010000093.1:0-5956 GCA_036494005.1 Pseudonocardiaceae bacterium
CGGTACGCCGAACTCGGTCGGATGGTCGTGACCGCGCTGCGAGACGGATACGGCATCGCCGATCCGGACGCGTTGCGCTACCAGGCATGGAACGAGCAGACGGGCGACGACCTCGACCTGCCGCGGCTGGGGCTGCCCAAGCGGTGATCAGCCCGACGACACCGCCACGCTCGAGGGCATTTGAACGACGAAGCCGTTGTGGTCCGGTCAAGCTGGGTGGCGGCGGTTGCCATGCCAACGCCGGGACCTGGCCGTTATCGGGTCACAACCGCAGCCGGTACGCGTCGGCCACGAACGCAAGGGCGCAATCGCGCAGCGGCGTCCCGTCTTCCAGTTGCGCGACCCAACAGTTGCGCCGGATGGTGAGCGTGCCGACCTGGCGTCCGTGCTCGTCGCGGACCAGAAAGTCTGGTCGCATCCGGTCCGCCTGCGTGATGCTGCCGAGTTCGTGGCCGTCCGGCGCCAGCAGCGCGTACCTGCCGGGCAGTTCACTTGTCCTGCGGATGATTGCCCGGGTCGCGCCGCTGGGATCGATCACCGCAGTCTCCGGCGCGTACGACCCGGTGGGCGGGCGGTGGATCAGGAACAGCAGCACGCCGTCCGGGTTGTACGCACCGAGAAGGCGCGCCCCCTTCGACGGGTTGTGCGCCATCCAGCGGACCGCCTCCAGCACCGATCCGGAGCGCTGGTGCGGCACCCGTCCCGGTGGGGAGACCGGGCGGAACCCGGGGGGCGCCGGGGCCGCACGCAGTGCGGCGACCTCACCGCCGTCCGGTCTCCAGATTCGCCTGTGGGTGACGAACAACCGGGCCGAGCCGTCCGGGACCGGGGTGGCGAGCACCGCGTCCCCGGGCGATCGGAACCGCCGCGACATCCGCCTGGCGAGAACGATCGCGCCGGCCGGCACGACCAGGCCGATCGCGACCATCATGGCCAGATAGATGATCTTGCCGCCGGTGGTCTCCGCGCGGGCACCGAACGGTCCGATCCTCACCCGGACCTGCGTGCCGATATCGCCGGGGTAGACCTCGTCGATCTCACCCGAGTGACGCCGCCCGTCGGCGCCGGTCCATGTGCCCCGGCAGTTCTGGGTCCTGCCGCTGGGATGGCAGCCGGTGACGGTAGCGACGGCCCGCTCACCCAACCATTCGGTGTAGGCGAGCCCGGCCGGGAAGGCAATCACTGCCAGGTACAGAACGAGGCCGATGACGATGGCCGTGACCCGTGCCCGCAGCATGGTTCGACATGGTAGTGCAGGGGCACGTCCTCGGTCACCTGCGCCGGGGAGCGTTGGGTATGACGAACCACAGAATGAGGTAGGCAAGGATCTGAGGGCCAGGAAGCACGCAGGACAACACGAACAGCAACCGCACTGTGTACGGACGCCAGCCGAAGAACTCGGCGAGGCCGCCGCAGACGCCACCGAAGACGAAATGCTTACGGGAGCGGGTCAGTCTGGGTCGGGCAGAAGTACTCGATGACGATGCTTCCGGCTGTGTCACGGGAACCCCTTTCTTTGTCCACATTGGATTCGGCGACTGGCGACGACATTGTCCGCCGTCGGCTCGGCAGATCAGCGGTGTGACCGGGCCGCGCGCAGCAGGTAGACGAACCCGACCACCAGACCGGCCACGACCACGGCCAGGCCGGTCACGACCACGAGGCCAAGGCGACCGGACGTCCGGTGATCGGCGGTCAACACCACCAGGGTGAGGATGATGGCGCCGGGCCAGATGAGCGTGCCGGCCCACTTGTGGCGAGCGTCCCAGCGGGGCCCATTCCACAGCATCGCCATCCCGCCGATCCATCCCAGCAGGGGAATCACGAACCCGCCGAGCAACAACACCAGCACCGTGGCCACGTCGTAGGCGAGTCCACCGCCGGCGCTGGCCGACGAACGGGCACCAGACTGATCGGCGGCTACGGCGACGATTTCTTCCGGAGTGCCCAGTTCGTCCAGGACGCGACGAACCTGCACCTCGCTGGCCGCGGCGTCGACCTTCTCGGCCAGGTGCGCGCCGATGTCCTGCATCAGCTCGGCACGTGAACCGGCAGGTAGGTCGGCGCTGGCCAGTCGCAGCCGGTCCAGGTAGTGGGCGATCAGCGTGTCGGGCGTGGGCATCGGCTCGCTCCTCACGATGCTCGTGGTGGTCGGTGCGGTACTCATGACGCTCCCTGCGTCAGTAGCTGATCCACCGCGTCGCGAAACTGCTCCCACTCGCCCCGGAATGCCTCCAGCGAACGACGCCCAGACGCGGTGAGCCGGTAGTACCGGCGCGGCGGCCCCGCCGGGGACTCCTGCCAGGTGGAGGCGACCAGCTTCTCCTCGCGCAGCCGCGACAACAGCGGGTAGATCGTCCCCGTGCCGGCCGCCAAAGCGTGATTGCCGGTCAAGGCGTCGACCAGTTCCACCGCGTAACGCTCCCGTTCGTCGAGCAGCGCGAGCACGCAGAACGCTATGGTGCCGCGCCGCAGCTCGGTCATCGGGTTCCTGCCCCGATCAGCTACCATGCCACACATGGTACCCGGTCGTGCAAGTGAGCCTGCCGACCGGCATTCCAGGAACCGCACGTCGCGTATCTCGACCGCGTCGACCGGGGCGAAGCTGTCGTGGCCCAGTTTTCCGCACCGGCCCGATCACTCCTGAGACCTACCGCGTGTTTCATTAATCCCTGTGGGATTCATGGTCCACCGCCCTTCTCGGGCGTCCCAGCCACCGGCACCCGGGGTGGGTGTGGTGGTCGGGTTCTTCCGTCATCGGGGCTGGTTTCACCCACACGGTGGTGTGGGTCAGAGCCGTCCCCTCGGGGAGCGTTGATGACCAGGCCCCGTGCGTCGAGGTCCCGGGTCTGGGCGTGGTGCTGCTCGGCCCAGACGGCGAGGTTGACCGCCGCGTTCAGATCCCGGTCCGCCCGGTACCCGCAGGCCCCGCAGTGGAAAGTGCGGGCTGACAGCGGCATCGTCGCGGCTAGGGTGTGGCAGCGGGAGCAGGTCCGCGTGGACGGGAACCACCGGTCCACCGGTACCCATTGCCCGCCGCGCCAGGTCTGCTTGTAGGCCATGATCCGGCCCAACTGCCCCCACGCGGCGTCGCCGATCGCCCCAGCGAGGCGATGGTTTTTCATCATGCCAGTGATGTTCAGGGTCTCCCACGCCAGCCGGTCGTGGGTCTTGACCAGCTTGTTGGCGACCTCGTGGAGGAATTCCTGCCGTACATCGCGGACCCGGGCGTAGGCCCGGCCGAGCCGGGCCGCGGCCTTGACCCGATTGGCCGAACCCTTCTTCTTGCGACTGACCTGTCGAGACAGTCGCCGCAGCCGACCCCGCGCGGTGCGTAGCGGCCTCGGCGGATCATCCTCCCGGGCCACCTCCCGGCCGGTCGTGGTCGCGGCGACCACATACGCGGACAATCCCCGGTCCACCCCGACCCAACCGGCACGGTGACCGTCGCGGCGTGGCGGGTGTTGCCGGGCAGGGTGCAGATCAGCGGCCTTCAGGGTCAATGCCACCGTCCACCGCCCGGCCCGGTACGACACCGTGGCGAACACGATGCTGGCCCGTCCGGTCCGGAGCATCCGACGCAACCGACGCGTGTCCTCCCGCACCCGCAGCACACCGATGCGGGGCAGGGTCACCGACCGGGCATCGGCCTCACCGACTCGGATACTGCCGCGGCCACCGTGGGTCTTCTGCCGGATCCGAAACGAGCGCCGGTCCCGGTCCTTGCGCTTGAACCGGGGAAACCCGACCCGCCGCCCGCCACGCTGTCCCCGCCGCGACGCACGGTACCCGGCCAAGGCCCGACCCAGATCGACCGCAGCCTCCTCAAAAACCTGCTGATGGACCGCACTGCGCCAGGCCAGGCCGGTGGCCACCACGGTCACCTCACCGGCCGCATCAGCGACCAGCACCCGCCCCGCGGCCGCGGACACCTTCCACCCGTTGAACGCATTGATCAGATCGAACCCGGACCACGGCACCTCGACCGAGCAGTCCGCCGCCCGGGCGCTCAACGCATCCTTGACCAACCGCAGCGACTGATTGTAGGCAAACCGCGCCGCACCCGCATGCCGCGTCAACGCCACCACCTGCTCCGGCGGCGCATCCAGCGTGAACCGAAACGCAGTATGCCTACCCACAGCCGCCAAGTATCAGACAACCCCCCGACACTTCTGAAACACGCCGCTAGTCGAGCATCCGGCGCAGCAGCGGGATCACCTCTTCGGCGAGCCGCCGCGCCTGAGTGTGCCGGTCCGGGTCGGCCGGCTGGAAATTGAAGCCGGTGAACCCCAACGCGGCGAAGCCGGCCAGCCGCTCGGCCAACTCCGTTGGCCGGCCGGACAGCAGGGACGGCGAGGCGGCGGCGTGCTCGTCCACCCGGATACCCACGTTGTACACGCAGGTGATCGCGTCCGCCGGGCGCCCCGCCTCGCCGGCCGCGGCCAGGATCCGCTCGCGCATGACCGGGATCCGCTCGGGCGACGCGGACCCCAGCGACGGGATCCAGCCGTCGGCCAGCGCGCCGGTCAGCGCCAGCGCGCGGTTCCCGTAGGTGCCCAACCAGATCGGGATCCGGTGTTCCGGCTTGGGTTCCAGGTCCGCCTCCTGGACGTGGTAACGCCGGCCGGTGAAGCTGAACCGCGGCGTGGACCACAGCCCGTGCGCGATCTGGATCGCCTCGGACATCCCGTCGACCTTCTCCCGTGGCGTCGGCACACCCAGGCCGAACGCCCGGAACTCCTCGTCGGAGTAGCCGCCGCCCAGACCGAGGATGAGCCGGCCACCGGAGAACCGGTCCAGCGTCTCGGCCATCTTGGCGACCATGGCCGGTGACCGGTACGGCACTCCGAGCACCCGGGTGGCGACCCGGATCCGCGAGGTGCGCGCGGCGACCCAGGACAGCATCGTCCACGTCTCGTAGCTGGGCTGGGCGCCGGCTGGATGGTCCGATGTGGACACGAAATCGAAGCCGAGGTCCTCGGCGTGGACCGCTGCCGCGACCGGGTCGTACCCGGGTGAGACGGCGGCGGGCAGGTCCAGCCCGATCAACAGGTCAGCCATGGAGCGACACCTTCCGGTCGGTGATGTGCAGGCGGTGGATGAAGAACTGGGCGAGCGGCCCGATGCTCAACGCGTAGAGGACCGTTCCCACGCCGACGGTCCCGCCGAGTAGCCACCCGACGGCCAGGACGGACAGTTCGATGAGCGTGCGCATCCGGCGGATCGAATGCCCCCGGGCGGCGAGGCCGGTCATCAGGCCGTCGCGCGGACCGGGGCCGAGCCCGGCGCCGATGTACAGCCCGGTGGCCACACCGTTGGCGACGATGCCGACCAGCAGGAAGGCGAACCGCACGGCGAGCGGGCCCGGGTGGGGCAGGATCGACAGCGCACCCTGCGCGGTCAGGCCCACCACGATGACGTTGCTGATGGTGCCGAGGCCCGGACGCTGGTGCAGCGGCAGCCACATCAGCAGCACCAGGGCGCCGACCCCGATGACGATCCAGCCGAACCTGATCCCGGTCCGTTGTGACAGGCCCTGATGCAGCACGTCCCAGGGGTCCAGGCCCAAACCTGCACGCAGCATCAACGCCACGCTCACCCCGAACAGCACCAGGCCGAGGTAGAGACTCACCAGGCGCCTAGTTGACATATCAACAACGTACGCCACTCGCGGTTGACATGTCAACAAGGTGCTAGGCTGGCGGGCATGACGAGGTGGCTGGACGACGCGCAGATGCGCGCCTGGCTGGGATACCGGCGGATGCGGCTGCTGCTGGACCTTCAGGTCTCACGCGACCTCGCGGAGAACTCGGGACTGTCCGACGCCGACTATGACGTGCTGTCCAACCTGTCCGAGACCGACGGCCACCGGCTGCGTCTCAGCGAGCTGTCCGCGCACATGCGCTGGTCCAAGAGCCGGCTGTCCCACCACCTGACCCGGATGCAGCAACGCGGG
>DASXOV010000094.1:0-25661 GCA_036494005.1 Pseudonocardiaceae bacterium
GGTCGAGGACTTCCGGCGAGTGCCAGGGGCGTCGCTGTCCTTTGCGGACATCGGCGCGCTGGCCGACGCCGCCCGCGACCGGTTGTCCGACAGCCTTCTGGACGGTGTTGTGATCACGCAGGGCACGGACACCATCGAGGAAACCGCCTACCTACTCGACCTCGTGCACGCCGCGCCGCAGCCGCTCGTGGTCACCGGGGCGATGCGCAACCCCACGCTGGCCGGGGCGGACGGACCGGCCAATCTGCTCGCCGCTGTCCGGGTCGCGGCCAGCCCAGCGGCGCGTGAGCAAGGCTGCCTGGTCGTGCTGGCCGACGAGATCCACGCCGCCCGCCGGGTCCGCAAGACCCACACCACCAGCGGCGCGACCTTCCAGTCACCCAACGGCGGCCCGCTCGGCTACGTGATCGAGGCGCAGGCGCGGCTGCTCAACCGGCTGGATCACCGTATGGTCGTGCGCGATCCGCGCCAAGAGCCGAAGCGGGTCGCTCTCGTGACCGTGGTGCTGGGCGACGACGGCACCGTCCTGGGTGGGCTGGCCGAGCGGGTCGATGGGGTTGTGGTGGCCGCGATGGGAGTCGGCCACGTCCCCGAGCGGCTCGTGCCGGCCCTCGCTGACCTGGCCACCCGGATACCGGTGGTGCTTGCCTCCCGCACCGGAGCGGGCTCCGTGCTCGCCACCACCTACGCCTTCCCCGGCTCCGAGCGCGACCTGCTCGAACGCGGACTCATCGCCGCCGGATTCCTCGACCCCCTGAAGGCACGCATCCTGCTGCACACCCTGCTCACCGCCAACGCCGACCCCGCCACGATCACCGCCGCGTTCGGCGCGGCCGGCGGCTATGCCGAGCCCGCCACCTGGCCATGGCCGCTGTCCACCGAGTCCACTGTGCAAGGACGTGTACATGCGTAGCCACGCACTGACCCTGGGCCGCACCTTCGGCGTGGTGTTCGACCACGGCGACGACTTCTTCACCGCACTCGCGCAGTTCTGCCGCGCCAACCAGGTCCGGCAGGGCTACATTCCCGGATTCATCGCCGCCTTCAGCGAAGTCGAGATCGTCGGCACCTGCGAAAAGCTCGACGACCCTCAGGCACCCGTCTGGTCCAAGGTCCACCTCACCACCGTGGAAGCTCTCGGGGGCGGCACGCTCGCCTACGACCCCAACACCGACCAGGTGCTGCCGCACATCCACGTCGCGGTCGGCCTCAAAGAACACAGCGCCACCGGCCACACCAGCCACCTGCTCGGCGCCCGCATCCAGTTCGTTACCGAGATGCTCGTCATCGAAGTCACCAGCCCCGACATGCGCCGCCAGCCCCAACCCGACCTCTACAACGTGCCGCTCCTGCACTTCACTCCACCGAACGGACACGATGTCTCGGACCATTGATCCGCCGTGTAGCCCAGCCACCTCGTCGAAGTGCCTCCGGTTCCGGGTGGCGAAGGGCAGGTCGTGACGAAGGAAGATCAGATCAGCCACGACTGCGTCACTGAGATGTGAAAATATCGCGACCTTCTTGCGAAATTTTCACACAGCACGGCTCGCAATTATCTTGGCTTGCTCCGGAGGTCGACCTGGTGCTGGAGGCGCGCGACGGCACCGTGGTCAGAATCGAGGTCAAGGCGTCGGCCACGGTCCGTAGCGGCGATTTCGCCGGCCTGCGCGTGCTTGAGGAGATCGCCGGTCACCGCTTCCGACGAGGCGTCGTGCTGTAGAGGGGGACCGACGTCGTGTCGTTCGGGCCCAAGTTAGTCGCTGCGCCTGTGTCGCTGCTCTGGTCGTGAGTGCCCGCTACCGTTGATCCCGTCGAGGGGGACACTGAAACAGTGGACGACAGCGGTGCTCCCCGCCGTGGCGAACTGCGGATCTATCTCGGCGCCGCTCCCGGCGTCGGGAAGACCTTCGCCATGCTCGGGGAGGGGCGCCGCCGGGCGAGTCGAGGCACCGACGTCGTGGTCGGGCTGGTGGAGACGCACGGCCGCGAGAAAACCGCGACGTTGCTGGACGGCCTGGAAGTGGTACCCCGGCGCACCGTGGTGCACCGCGATGTGGAACTCACCGAGATGGACGTCGACGTGGTGCTGGCCCGGCACCCCCAGGTCGCCCTGGTCGACGAACTGGCCCACACCAACGCGCCCGGATCGCGCAACGCCAAACGCTGGCAGGACGTCGAGGAGCTGCTGGAGGCGGGCATCACCGTGCTGTCCACGGTCAACGTGCAGCACCTGGAGTCGCTCAACGACGTGGTCGAGCGGATCACCGGCGTCACTCAGCGCGAGACCGTTCCCGATGAGGTGGTGCGTCGTGCGGAGCAGCTCGAACTGGTCGACATCACCCCCGAAGCACTGCGGCGGCGGATGGCGCACGGCAACGTCTACCCGGCCAACCGGATCGACGCCGCGCTGTCCAACTACTTCCGGCTGGGCAATCTGACCGCGCTGCGCGAGATCGCCCTGCTCTGGGTGGCCGACCAGGTCGACGTCGCACTGCAACGCTACCGCGCCGAGCAGCACATCACCGACACCTGGGAGACGCGCGAGCGGGTGGTGGTCGCGGTCACCGGTGGACCGGAGTCGGAGACGCTGATCCGCAGGGCGGCCCGGATCGCCGCCCGCGCCGGTGGTGGTGAGCTGCTGGTGCTACACATCCTGCGCGGCGACGGCCTGGCCGGGGCACCACCGGCCGCGCTGGTGGGCATCCGCAGGCTCGCCGCCGACGTCGGCGCGACCTTCCACACCGTTGTCGGCGATGACGTGCCCAGCACGCTGCTCGACTTCGCTCGCGGGGTCAACGCCACCCAGCTGGTGCTGGGCACCTCGCGACGGTCCCGGGTGGCACGGCTGTTCGACGAGGGGATCGGCGCAGCGGTGGTGCAGGACTCCGGGTCGATCGACGTGCACATGGTCACCCACGCCGAGGCGGGCCGCGGGCTGCGCCCGCTGCCGCTGTCCGGCGCGATCCCGTACGCCCGCAAGATCACCGGCTGGGCGATGGCGGCCCTGTTGCCCGCGGTGGCGACCGGGGCGGGCCTGCTCGGGCGCAGTCTTTTCGACCTGCCCACCGACGTGGTGCTGTTCTTCCTGGCCACCGTCGCGGTCGCGTTGATCGGCGGGCTCGGTCCCGCGCTGGCCGCCGCGGCGGCGTGCGGTCTGCTGCTCAACTACTTCTTCACTCCGCCGATCCACAGCCTCACCATCGCCGAGCCGAAGAACCTGGTCACGGTGTTCGCTATGGTCCTGGTGGGTGTGATGGTGGCGTTGGTGGTCGACCGGGCGGCCCGGCGGGCCGTGCAGGCCGCCCGGGCGCGAACCGAGGCGGCGTTGCTGGCCTCCTACGCCCGCACGGTGCTGGCCGGGACGAATCCGCTGACCCGGCTGCTGGAGAAGGTGCGAGAGAACTTCGGGCTCAGCTCGGTGGCCTTGCTCGCCCGCCGTGGTGACGATGACCTTGGTGCCGAAGACCATGGTGACCGGGACCATCGTGACGAGGACTGGGAACCGGTCGCCTCCACCGGTAGCGACCTGGGCGCCTCGGTCACCGGGTCCGACACCGAGATCACCGTGGACGACGAGGTGCGGCTGGTGCTGCGGGGCAGGCCGCTGACCGCGGCGGACCGGGCGGTGCTGGAGGCCGCGGCGGGCCAGGCCGTGCTCGCGCTGCGCCAGCAGCGGGCCACCGCGCAGGCCCTGGCCGCGCAGCGCCGGGCTGATGCCACCGAACTGCGCACCGCGGTGCTCTCCGCGGTCGGGCATGATCTGCGCACCCCGCTGACGTCCATCAAGGCCGCCGTCGCCAGCCTGCGCGATCCGGAGCTGACCCTGTCGCCGACCGACAACGCCGAACTGCTCGCCACGATCGAGGAGTCCACCGACCGGCTCACCGGCCTGGTGGAGAACCTCCTGGACTCCTCCCGGCTGGCCACCGGAGCGGTGCGCCCTCAGCTGCGTGCGGTCGGATACGACGAGGTGGTGGCCCGCGCGCTGGCCACCGTCGATCGCTCCGACGTGGTCACCGTGGAGGTCCTCGAACGGCTGCCGCCGGTGCTGGCCGATCCCGGACTGCTGGAGCGAGTGGTGGCCAATGTGGTGGACAACGGGTTGCGGCACGCGGGCGGCGCGACTGTCGAGCTGCGCGGCAGCGCCCATGCCGGGCGGGTCGAGTTGCGGATCTGCGACCACGGGCCGGGTCTGCCGTCCGGGGCCGCCGACGTGGTGTTCGCGCCCTTCCAGCGGCTGGCCGGGCGGGCGGACCGGCAGGCCGCCCCGGGCATCGGGCTGGGGCTCTGGGTCGCCCGGGGCTTCATGGCCGCGATGGGCGGCACCCTCGTCGCCGAGGACACGCCGGGAGGGGGGCTCACCGTGGTGATCTCACTGCCCGCCGCCGAACAGCCCGCGGCCCGGGAGCCCGGCACACCGCAGGCCGCGGATCAGGCGGCGCTGGCATGACCCGGGTACTGGTTGTCGACGACGAGCCGCAGATCGTGCGGGCGCTGCGGATCAACCTCGCGGCCCGCGGCTATCAGGTGCTCACCGCCGCCAATGGCGCCGCGGCGCTGCGCGCGGTGGCCGACGGGCACCCCGACGTGGTGGTGCTCGATCTCGGGCTCCCCGACCTGGACGGTGCCGAGGTCATCGCCGGTGTCCGCGGCTGGAGCAGCGTGCCGATCATCGTGCTCTCCGCCCGCACCGACTCCTCCGACAAGGTGGTCGCCCTGGACGCCGGGGCCGACGACTACGTCACCAAGCCGTTCGGGATGGACGAGCTGCTGGCCCGGTTGCGGGCCGCGGTGCGCCGCGGCGCCGCGGGCACCGGTGAGGACGAGCCGATCGTCACGACCTCGTCGTTCACCGTCGATCTGACCGCGAAGAAGGTGCACCGTGACGGGGTGGAGGTGCACCTCACCCCCACCGAGTGGGCGGTACTGGAGTTGTTGGTGCGCCACCCCGGCCGGCTGATCTCGCAGAAGCAGTTGCTCACCGAGGTATGGGGTCCGGCATGTGACAAGGAGACCCACTACCTGCGGGTGTACCTGGCGCAGCTGCGCCGCAAGCTGGAACCCGAACCCGCCCGGCCGCGCCATCTGCGCACCGAACCCGGCATGGGCTACCGCTTCGAACCGTAGGTCGCTCTTCAAGTACCGCCAACCCCGGCCGCAGCGGTCCCGAACCGCCGCCAACTCGCCGCTGCGTCAGAATGTGCGGCATGGCACAGGTGCGGATGACGGCCTGGGTGCATGGGCGCGTGCAGGGCGTCGGTTTCCGCTGGTGGACACGATCCCGCGCGTTGGAACTCGGATTGGCCGGGCATGCGGCGAACCTGCCGGACGGGCGGGTCGAGGTGGTCGCCGAAGGACCCAGGGATGCCTGCGAGAAGCTGCTCGCCGCGCTGCGTTCCGGAGGCAGCCCTGGTTATGTGCAGCACGTCACCGAGCGCTTCGGCGACGCGCGAGGCAGCGTCGCAGGATTCGTCGAGCGCTGAGGTACCCCCCGGCAACCCTGCGGAAACGGCTGGATGCGGGGGCATGGGTACCCTGCTCGGGGTAGCGGGTGTCTCACCGGCGCCGCGACGGGGGAGCAGCAGGGAGGGTCTGGCACACCGTGCATCTCAAGAGCCTGACGCTGAAGGGCTTCAAGTCCTTCGCCTCGGCTACCACGCTGCGCTTCGAGCCGGGCATCACCTGCGTGGTGGGCCCGAACGGATCCGGTAAGTCCAACGTGGTGGACGCGCTGTCCTGGGTGATGGGGGAGCAGGGCGCCAAGGCATTGCGCGGCGGCAAGATGGAGGACGTCATCTTCGCGGGCACCGTGGGACGGTCCCCGCTGGGCCGGGCCGAGGTCACCCTGACCATCGACAACACCGACGGCGCTCTGCCCATCGACTACACCGAGGTGTCGGTGACCCGCCGGATGTTCCGGGACGGTGCCAGCGAGTACGAGATCAACGGCAGCTCCTGCCGGCTGCTCGATGTTCAGGAACTGCTGAGCGATTCCGGTATCGGCCGGGAGATGCACGTCATCGTCGGGCAGGGCCGGCTGGACGACATCCTGCAGTCCAAACCCGAGGAGCGGCGCGCGTTCATCGAGGAGGCCGCGGGCGTCCTCAAGCACCGCAAGCGCAAGGAGAAGGCGCTGCGCAAGCTGGACGCGATGCAGGCCAACCTGACCCGCCTCACCGACCTGACCGCCGAACTGCGCCGCCAGCTCAAGCCGCTGGGCAAGCAGGCCGAGATCGCGCGCAGGGCACAGGCGGTGCAGGCCGACCTGCGCGACGCCCGGTTGCGACTGCACGCCGACGACCTGGTCAACCTGCGCGAGGAGCAGGCCAGGGAGGAGGCGGACGAAGCCGCCGCCAGGGCTCGCCGCAACGAGGTCGAGCGGGCGCTGGAGACCGCTCGCACCGGCCAGTCCGGCCTGGAGCAGCAGCTCGACGCGCTCGTGCCACGACTGTCGGCCGCGCAGGACACCTGGTATCGGCTCTCCGCGCTCACCGAGCGGTTGCGCGGAACGGTGCGGCTGGCCGCCGAGCGGGCCCGGCACCTGTCGGCCCCCGCCGAGGAGCACCGCCCCGGCCGGGATCCTGACGAGCTGGAGCGGGAGGCCGACGCCGCGCAGCTCAAGGAAGCCGAACTGCACGAGGTCGTCGAGCAGGCCCGGGTGATGCTGTCCGGCGCGCTGGAACGCCGTGCCGAGCTGGAGCAGGCGGTCACCGACGCCGAACGGGCGCACCTGGCCGCGGTACGCGCCGTCGCCGACCGGCGAGAGGGGCTGGCCCGGCTGACCGGGCAGGTCGAGGCGCTGCGGTCGAAGTCAGGTGCCACCGCCGAGGAGATCGAGCGGCTGTCCACCGCGGCGGCCGAGGCGCAGGAGCGGGCGGAGAACGCACAGCGCGAGTTCGGCGAGCTGCAGGACGAGATCGGTGCCCTGCACGCGGGCGAGGTGGGACTCGACGAGCGGCACGAGACGGCATTGGCCGTGCACCGCGCCGCCGCGGAGCGGGTCGCCGAGCTCACCGCCGAGCATCGGGAAGCAGAGCAACAGGCGGCCTCCTGGCGAGCCAGAGTGGATGCCCTCTCACTCGGGCTGGCCCGCAAGGACGGTTCAGCGACCCTGCTGGCCGCCGACCTGCCCGGTCTGCAGGGCTCAGTCGCCGCGCTGCTGACCGTGCAGCCCGGCGCGGAGGCCGCGGTCGCCGCCGCGCTCGGGTCCGCCGCCGATGCGGTGGCGGTCTGTGACCTGGACAGCGCGGCCGGGGCGGTGACGTTGTTGCGGGAGCAGGACGCCGGTCGGGCGGGCCTGCTCGTCGGCGGTGCCCCGAGCACGGTGGACCGGTCGGCCTGGCCGCGGCTGCCGGACGGAGCCCGGTGGGCGGTGGACCAGGTGAGCGCACCGGAGTTACTGCGGGCCGCGCTGCACCGGTTGCTGGAGCGCACCGCAGTGGTCGACGACCTGAGTGCGGCGCGGGCGCTGGTCGCGGCGCACCCGGCCGTGCGTGCGGTGACCGTCGACGGTGACGTGCTCGGCGCCGACTGGGCACAGGGCGGATCAGGTCGCAGTCAGAGCGTCATTGAGGTGCAGGCCGCCGTCGACGACAGTGAGACCCGGCTGGCCGAGTCGCGGATCCGCATCACGCGGCTGGTCGCGGAGCTCGAGGGTGCCCGCGCGGAGGCGGCCGCCCGTGCCGAAGACGTCGAGAACACCCTGGCCGCACTGCACGAATCGGACGCGCAGCTCTCCGCGGTAGCTGAGCAGCTCGGCCGGCTCGGTCAGACAGCCCGCTCGGCGTCGGCCGAGGCCGACCGGCTACGCCGCCAGCGGGAGGCGGTCGAGGAGCGGCGAGCCGGCGCGACGACCAGTCTCGCCGAGCTGGAGGAGCGGCTGCGGCTGGCCCATGACGAGCCGATGGACTCCGAGCCGGACACCGTGGAACGTGACGAGGCGGCCACCGCGTTGTCCACCGCGCGCAGTGCTGAGGTGGAGGCCCGGCTGGCGTTGCGCACGGCCGAGGAGCGGGCCCGTGCGCTGCAGGGCCGTGCCGAGGGGCTGCGACGCAGTGCGGCGGCTGAGCGGGCCGCCCGGGTGCGGGCCGCGGCCGCATCGGCGGCGCGGGAACGGGGCGCCACCGTCGCTCAGGAGGTCGTGGCGGCCGGTGAGCTCGCGCTGCGGCGCATCGACAGCTCCCGGGACCGCGCGGCCGGGGAGCGGGAGGCGGTGGTGGCCGAGCGGGCCGGGCGGGAGCAGGGTCTGGCCGAGATCCGCGGCCGGGTCCGCGAGCTCACCGGGGAACTGGACAAGCTCACCGACGCGGTGCACCGCGACGAGGTGTTGCGCGCCCAGCAGCGGCTGCGCATCGAGCAGCTCGAGACCAGGATCGCTGACGACTTCGGTATCGGCTTGGAGGACCTCGTCGCCGAGTACGGTCCTTCGGTGCCGGTGCCTCCCCCGGCCGCCGAGATTGCCGAGTACGAGGTGGCACGGGACCGCGGCGAGCAGGTGACTGCCCCGCAGCCGGTGCCCTTCGACCGCACCACGCAGACCCGGCGTGCCCAGCGGGCCGAACGGGATCTGGCTCTGCTCGGGAAGGTCAACCCGCTGGCGCTGGAGGAGTTCGCCGCACTGGAGGAACGGTACAAGTTCCTGTCCACCCAGCTCGAGGATCTCAAGGCGACCCGCCGTGACCTGCTCACCGTCGTCGCCGAGGTGGACGAGAAGATCCTCGAGGTCTTCACCGAGGCCTACCACGATGTGGCGCGCGAATTCGAGACCGTGTTCACCACCCTGTTCCCCGGCGGAGAGGGCCGGTTGGTGCTCACCGAGCCGGACGACATGCTCACCACCGGCATCGAGGTCGAGGCCCGCCCGCCGGGCAAGAAGGTCAAGCGTCTCTCGCTGCTCTCGGGCGGGGAGAAGTCCCTGACCGCGGTGGCCATGCTGGTTGCGATCTTCCGGGCCCGACCCTCGCCCTTCTACGTGCTCGACGAGGTGGAGGCGGCGCTGGACGACACCAACCTGGACCGCCTGATCGCACTGTTCGAGCTGCTCAGGGACCGCTCACAGCTGATCATCATCACGCATCAGAAGCCGACCATGGAGATCGCGGACGCGCTGTACGGGGTGAGCATGCGTGGTGACGGCATCACCACGGTCATCTCGCAACGCCTGCGCCGTGCCACCGACTCCGCAGGCGCCGCCTGAGCTGAGGGCGCACTGAATCCGGTGGCGGAGAATCGTGCGTGGCTCTCGGCCGCGGCTGACCAGCCCGGCCGACCGGCTCGGCCGGATGCCAGTATGGTCCGGTGCCGAGCGCGACCCTGATCGTCGTCTCTGCCGCCGTCGTGGTGGCACTGCTGATCGCCTTGGCGGTGGGCCTGATCCTGGCCCGCCGCAGGCGGATCAGCATCGCCGAGCGGCCCGAAGCGGCTCCGGAGACGCCACCGCCGCCCCGCCGTTACCAGGCGGGCAGTGCCATCAGCTTCTCCGCGGGCGGGGCCACTGCCCCCCCGGCGCCACCACGGGAGTCCGCCCCGGCGCCGCCTCCCGAAGCTCCGCGGGAGGCTTCCGCACCGGCAGCCGACGAGGAGCAGACTTCGCCGACGGATGCCGCGCCGCCTGCTACCGCTGCACCGGATACCACTGCACCGGATACCACTGCACCACCCGGGGCGGCTCCGGCTGATCCTGCCCCTGCTGACGTGGCCCCTGCTGACGTGGCCCCTGCTGATCCGGCAGTTGCTGACCTGGCCCCGGCCGACGCCGATGCCACCGAGGCTCCGCCGTCCGAGGTGGCCCCGTCCGGTGTCCAGCCCGCCGGAACACCTCCGGCCGAGGCCGTTTCGATCGATGCGATCGAGCCGATCGAACCGTCTTCCGGACGGCTGGTGCGGCTGCGCGGCAGGCTGTCCCGGTCTCGTTCGGCGTTCGGGCAGGGTCTGCTCGGTCTGCTCGGTGCGGGCGATCTGGACGAGGATTCCTGGGTCGACGTGGAGGACACTCTGCTGCTCGCTGATCTGGGCACGGCCGCGACGACCGAGATCGTGGAGATGCTCCGCGCCGAGCTCGCCCGCCGTGCCGTGCGAACCCCCGAGCAGGCCCGCTCCGCACTGCGGGCGGTGCTGGTCGAGGCGCTGCGACCGGATCTGGACCGCTCGGTGCGGGCGCTGCCGCATGCCGGGCCCGACGATACGAGTACGCCCGGCGTTGTACTCGTCGTCGGGGTGAACGGCACCGGAAAGACGACCACCACCGGGAAGCTGGCCCGGGTGCTGGTGGCCGACGGCCGGACGGTGCTGCTCGGCGCGGCCGACACATTCCGGGCGGCGGCGGCCGAGCAGTTGACCACCTGGGGCCAGCGGGCGGGCGCGGAGGTGGTGCGCGGCCCGCAGGGGGCCGATCCGGCCAGTGTGGCGTTCGAAGCGGTCAAGCGGGGCGGCGCCGACGGCGTGGACACGGTGCTCATCGACACCGCGGGCAGGCTGCACACCAAGTCCGGGCTGATGGATGAGTTGGGCAAGGTCAAGCGGGTGGTGTCCAAGCAGACCGAGGTGGACGAGGTGCTGCTGGTCCTGGATGCCACCACCGGCCAGAACGGGCTGACCCAGGCCCGGGTCTTCGGTGAGGTCGTGGACGTCACCGGGATCGTGCTCACCAAACTGGACGGCACGGCCAAGGGCGGCATCGTCTTCCAGGTGCAGCGCGAGATCGGGGTGCCGGTCAAGCTGGTGGGCCTGGGCGAGGGTGCGGATGACCTTGCACCATTCGAGCCGGGGGCCTTCGTCGACGCGCTGCTCGAGTGACACCGGTGGTGACGGCGCGCGAACGAGATTTGCCCGCGGATCTCCTCCGGGGTGGGCCGGAAATCTGGACGTAACAGAAGCACCGTGACAGTTCACGGCACGGAAACCCACGGCATCTATTGCCGAAACACTGTGTGCGCACTCTGTCTCCACGCACCACCCGATCGTGGTGCGTTGGATACAGGAGGAGTGAATCCGTGCCTGACACCGGTGACACCGCCTGGATGCTCGCCAGTTCCGCGCTGGTGCTGCTGATGACTCCAGGCCTCGCGTTCTTCTATGGCGGCATGGTCCGCACGAAGAGCGTGCTGAACATGATAATGATGAGCATTTCCGCGATGGGCGTCGTTGGTGTCCTCTGGGTGCTCTACGGCTACTCGGAGGCCTTCGGCAACGACGTCAGCCACGGGCTCGTCGGTAATCCGTTCGAGCACCTAGGCCTGCACGGTCTCTACGGCGGGACCTATCTCGCCACTGACACCGCCAAGGTCGCGATCCCCCTGGTGGGCACCATCCCGGCCACCGTGTTCGTCGCGTTCCAGGCGATGTTCGCGATCATCACGGTGGCGCTGGTCTCCGGTGCGGTCGCGGACCGGATGCGGTTCGGGCCGTGGATCGCGTTCGCGGCGTTGTGGGCGACGGTCGTCTACTTCCCGGTGGCGCACTGGGTGTTCTCGTTCGACGGGGTCAGCGCGCCGGTCGGTGGCTGGATCGCCAACCAGCTCAAGGCGATCGACTTCGCGGGTGGAACCGCGGTGCACATCAACGCCGGTGCTGCGGGTCTGGCGCTGGCACTGGTGCTCGGCAAGCGCCGGGGCTGGCCGCGGGATGTCATGCGTCCGCACAACCTGCCCTTCGTGATGCTGGGCGCGGGCCTGCTGTGGTTCGGCTGGTTCGGGTTCAACGCCGGATCGGCGGTGGCCGCCAACGGCGTCGCCGGTGTTGCCTTCATCAACACCACGGTGGCCACCTGCGCGGCGATGCTCGGCTGGCTGCTGGTCGAGCGGATCCGCGACGGACGACCCACCAGCCTCGGTGCCGCGTCCGGTGTGGTGGCCGGCCTGGTGGCCATCACCCCGTCCTGTTCCTCGGTCTCCCCGGTCGGGGCGATTGTGCTGGGCGCGGTTGCCGGTGCCATCTGTGCGGTTGCGGTCGGCCTGAAGTACCGCTTCGGCTACGACGACTCGCTCGACGTGGTCGGTGTGCACCTCATCGGTGGTCTGGCGGGCACCTTGCTCGTCGGTTTCCTGGCCACCTCGGAGGCGCCCGCGGGCGTGAACGGCCTGTTCTACGGCGGCGGTACCGACCAGTTGTGGCGCCAAGCCGTGGCGGCCTTCGCCGTCATGATCTTCTCGTTCGTCGGAGCCTTGATCATCGCCCTGCTGCTGAAGGCCACCATTGGTCTGCGGCTGGACGAAGAGGCCGAGATCACCGGGATCGATGAGGCGGAGCACGCCGAGGCGGGCTACGAACTCACCGGAGTTCTGGTGGGAGCGGGCGCGCGGGTGGGCCACGCATCTGATGCCAGCGCGCCGAGCACCAAGGCGGCCGCACCCAAGGCCACATCGGCCAAGGCTCCTGCACCCAAGGTCGCTGCGGACAAGGCCGCTGCGGACAAGGCCGCCGCGGACAAGGCCGCCGCGGACAAGGCCGCCGCGGACAAGGCCGCCGCGGACAAGGCCGCCGCGGGCAAGGAAGGATGAGCACCATGAAGCTGGTGACCGGGATCGTCAAGCCGTTCACGCTCGAGGATGTCAAGGGTGCCCTGGAGCAGATCGGGGTGCTCGGCATGACGGTCAGCGAGGTGCAGGGCTACGGCCGGCAGAAGGGCCACACCGAGGTTTACCGCGGTGCGGAGTACTCGGTGGATTTCGTCCCCAAGATCCGGATTGAGGTCGTGGTGGACGACACACAGGTGGACAAGACGGTCGAGGCACTCGTGGAGTCGGCCAGAACCGGCAAGATCGGGGACGGCAAGGTGTGGGTCACCCCGGTGGAAACGGTGGTCCGGGTGCGTACAGGTGAGCGGGGGCTGGACGCGCTGTAGACGCGGGGAGGTGCTGTTGCCCGCGGGGCGTGGGCGGTCGTGTCGACGCCCCGCGGGCCAGCGCTGAGCCGATCTGCGCCGTCGTTCGACATGGAAATGGACTGGGGAGCGCGGCTCGGACGCGCGCGGTCGGGGAGAAGAGTCGAGATGGCACGCGTACCCGGTGGCACGGGATCCGGGGCAGCGCCGCACCACGGGGAGGGCGCGGACACCGCTGCGGCCGACCTGGTCAAGGCCCGCGCGGCCTTGCTCACGGTGCATCCCAAACAGCGCAGGCTGCCTGCCGAGGCGCTCAGGGCGGCGTTGGGTGATCTGCACGAGTTCTGGCTGGCCTCCCGTGCCGCGTCGCTGGGTATCGGGCACGGCACCGCGCTGGTGGCCGTAGGGGCGCTGGGCCGCCGGGAACTGGCGCCGTATTCCGATCTGGACCTGCTGTTGCTGCATGACGGCAGGCGCGACATCAAGGAGCTCGCCGACTCGCTGTGGTATCCGCTGTGGAACGCCGGTGTCGGCTTGGATCACAGCGTGCGCACCGTCGGACAGGCCCTGCAGGTGGCGGCCACCGATCTGCGAGCTGCGCTGGGGCTGCTGGAGGCCCGGCTGATCGCGGGGGACGCGGCACTGTTCAACGCCATGGACACCGCGGTGCGGCAGGCCTGGCGCACCGGCATCCGGAGCCGGTTCGAGGAGCTGGCCGACTCGGCGCAGGACCGGTGGCGGCGCCGAGGTGACGTCGCGCACCGGGTGGAACCCGACCTCAAGAACGGTCACGGTGGGCTGCGCGACGTGCAGTTACTCGAAGCGCTCTCCGCTGGGCAACTGCTCGACAGGGTGGGGCCTGACGTGCGTGCCGCACGTGACCTGTTGCTGGACGTGCGAACCGAGCTGCATCGACTGGCCGGCCGGGCCCGCGACGTCCTGCGGGCCCAGGACGCGGACGAGGTCGCGGCCGCTCTCGAACTCGGCGATCGGTTCGATCTGGCCCGGCAGCTGTCCGGGTCGGCGCGCACCATCGTCTACGCGGTCGATGTCGGGTTGCGCACGGCGCGAGCCTCGCTGCCCCCTCGGGGCCGGGCCCGGCTGACCGGGTTGCGCAACCTGGGCCGGGGCCCGCTGCGTCGCCCGCTGGACGAAGGGGTGGTCGAGCATGGCGGCCAGGTCGCCCTCGCCCGGGACGCCCGCCCCGGTCGTGATCCGGCGCTGGCCCTGCGGGTCGCCGCCACCGCCGCGCGCACCGGCATGCCGGTTGCGTCAGGGACGCTGGCGGTGCTGGCCGACACGGCACCGGAGCTGCGCAGGCCGTGGCCGCGTTCGGCACTGGACGAGTTGCTCTCCCTGCTGGGCGCGGGTCGTTCCGCGGTCGACGTGATCGAGGCGATGGACCGCACCGGATTGTGGGGACGGTTGTTCCCGGAATGGGGTGCGGTGCGGGACCTGCCACCACGGGACCGGGCACATGTCTGGACAGTGGACCGGCACCTGGTGGAAGCCGCGGCCCAGGCTGCCCGGCTGACCACGACGGTGGGCAGGCCGGACCTGTTGTTGCTCGGCGCGCTTCTGCACGACCTGGGCAAGGGGCGAGGCGGGGATCACTCCGTGGTCGGTGCTGCGCTCGCCGAGCAGATCGGGCAGCGGCTCGGGTTGTGGCCCTCGGATGTGGACATCCTCTGCGCCGTGGTGCGTCATCACCTGCTGCTGCCGCACACCGCGACCCGCAGGGACCTCCAGGATCCCGCGACCGTGCAGCGGGTCGTCGACACGCTGGGCGGTGACCAGACCGTGCTGGAACTGCTGGTCGCGCTGGCTGAGGCGGACAGTCTGGCCACCGGGCCCGGGGTGTGGAGCGAATGGCGGGCCGCGTTGATCGCCGACCTCGCCGAGCGCTGCCGGTCGGTGATGACCGGGCAGTCTGTGCCGCAGCCGCAGCCGCTCACCGAGGAGGACAGCACGCTGGCCGAGCGGGTGGCCGCGATCGGCTCGGTGCACGTGGCGGCCGACACGACTGCCGGACCGGGCGCGACCACCACGATCACCGTCGTGACTCCGGGCCGGCCCAGCGTGCTCGCGCTGGCCTCCGGCGTGCTTGCGCTGCACTCCCTGCAGGTTCATTCGGCCGCCATCCGGGTGGTCGAGCTGCCCGGCGGATGCCCGGTGGCGGTGGACACCTTCACCGTGTCGCCGCGTTTCGGCCGGCCGCCCGACGTGGCGCTGCTGCGCCAGGACCTGATCCGGGCGCTCGACGGCACCCTGCGGCTGGCGGATCGTCTGGCCGCCAAGGAACGTGACTACGGTGAGGTTCGCGAGCCGGGTACGGGCTCGTCCGACAGTGCGGCGCCCGGCAGCGAGACGCCGGACAGCGAGGCCAAGGTGCTCTGGTTCGACGACGAGGCCACCGGGGCGGTAGTCCTCGAACTGCGCACCACGGACCGGATCGGTCTGCTGTATCGGGTCGCCGCGGCGCTGGAGGGCAGTGCGGTGACCGTGCGATGGGCCCGGGTGGTGACCTGGGGCAGTTCGGTGGTGGACTCGTTCTGCCTGATCGGGCCCGGCGCGGACGGTGCAGTGGGATCGGTCGCCCGCAAGAAGGTCGAGTGCGCGGTGCTCAGTGCGGCCCGGTAGCTCAGTGCGGCCCGGTAGGCGGGGAACCCGGGCGGTCCAGCAGTTCCCGGGCCAGCAGCGTTGCGGCGACCACCGCCACCGGCATCGCGATGACGGCGGTGAAGGGGACCGCGCAGAGCAGGTAGGCAGGCATCGCGGTGCCCAGGGTCAGCAATCGTCTGCCGCGCAGCGCGCGGCGCAGCTCACCCAGCCCCAGACCGCGACGCCGGAACGGCACTCCGGCCAGCTCCAGTGCCAGCAGCCAGGAGCCGACGCTCACCCCGAGCACCGGGACCACGGTCTGCCCGACCACCGGAAGCAACCCGGCGGCCAGCAGCGGCACACTGCAGGCCAGCGAGGCCATGACGACCAGAACGGAGTCCCGGATGCCGGACGTCGCGGGTCGGGAGGGTTCTTCATGATCGGCGGGATGCGGCGAGGCACTGAACCGATCTTCCACGGGCCGAGCTTCCACCGTTCGCGAGAGCCGCTCGTAGAACGGATCCCCGACGAGCAGCGTCACCGCCGTGTAACTGACGATCGCGAACATGCCTGCTGCGACCAGCACGGCGATCCCGGCCAGTGCCCGCACCGCTTGTCGGGCCGCGCCGTCCCAGCCGGCTGCGAACCAGGTCAGCAAGCCGGTCAGCTCGTCCAGATGGATCACGAGGACGACGAATCCCGCCCCGAACAACACCAGGGTGATCAGCGCCGGGAGGACCCCGATGACGAGCAGCCGAGGCGAGCGGATGAGCAGAAACGCGGCGCGGCCGAACAGCCGCAGTCCGGTCACGAAGTCACCCACCGCACCCTCCCGGGCCTCCTATCCACCATCGTCGCAGGCCGGGCGTGGGTGACACCACAACGTCCGCCGGGTACTACAGCCAGCTACCATCGGGTTGTCTGCGCGAACCGCAAGATGAGGTGATCAACCTGCACGCGCCGTTCGAGCCCGCGCCGTTCGAGATCGTGTTGCGCGGGTTCAACCGTCAGCAAGTCCTGGACCGAATCGGGTCACTGCAAGCCCGTGTCGCCGCACTCGAGTCGCATGCCGGGAGAGCTGCGGCCGAGCGGGATGCCGCGCTGCGACAGAACGCCGACCTCGCCAAGGTGCTCGAGCACCTGCGTCGCGAGGCGCACGAGGCGACCAGCCGGGTGGAGCGGCTGCAGCGATCATCGCTGGGCGGTGCCGGGGTACGGATCCAGCACATGCTGCAGGTGGCCGAGGACGAGCTCGCCGCACTGCAGATCAGCACCGAGCAGGAGACCACGGCACTGCGCGAGAGCACCCGCGCCCAAGCTGACCAGCTCCTGCGGGAGACCACCCAGCGCTGTGAACTCCTGGAAAGGGAGTCGGCCCAGCGCCGCAGCACCGCGGAAGCCGAGTCGGCGGCGCGGTGCAGGCAGGCGGAGCAGGAATCCGAACGTCGCCGCCGATCCGCTGAGCAGAAGTCCGAAGCGGACATCGCTCGCCGGGAAGGGGAGTGGAGCGCCCGAATCAGGGAGACCCATACCCGTGGGCTGGCCGGCCTGCACCTGTTGCTGCGGGTCAGCGGAGAGCGCCTCACCCGGCGGGTGGCCGAGGCCGAAGGGGAGGTCAGACGGTTCGCCGAACTGCGCACCGACGTCACAGCTCGGCTGTCCTCGGCACACCGGGCACTGGCGGAGGCGATCGGCCAAGCCTGTCAGAACACCGCGAGCGAGCAGGCTGAGCTCTCCGCGAGCCACTCGGCTCGGTCCGAGTAGTTCTACTCTCCCGAGATCGCGGGCGGTCCCGCTGACGGCAGGCGTGCCGGTCGCGCCATGCTCGGCGGCGTGGAGCTGCGGTGACCGGGCGGATGCGGGGTATGGCAAGGTCCGTCCATGGCGGACGGGCAGCGGGTGTGACCTTCCGGTACCAGAGCCACGCTGGGCCGCCAGCGCCTCGTGGAGGGGCCCCGGGGCGCTGGTGGCCCAGGTAGAC
Organism: Pseudonocardiaceae bacterium; assembly: GCA_036494005.1. Classification (GTDB taxonomy): domain Bacteria; phylum Actinomycetota; class Actinomycetes; order Mycobacteriales; family Pseudonocardiaceae. The sequence goes on from DASXOV010000094.1 coordinate 17,403, forward strand.
CGCGCCGCACGGGCCGCCTGCGCGCCAGGTCCGGACCGGGCCCGGAGATGGGGCGGCTAGGCTGGTCACACCAGCCCACTGGCGGGCCACCGCCCCCACCGCACCCGTAGGGAGCGCGACCGGCGTGTTCGACACCCTCTCCGACCGGCTCACCTCGACCCTGTCCGGCCTGCGTGGCAAGGGCAGACTCACCGAGGCAGACATCGACACCACCGCCCGGGAGATCCGCATCGCCTTGCTCGAGGCCGATGTCGCACTTCCGGTGGTCCGCCAGTTCATCGTGCAGATCAAGGAACGCGCGAAGGGTGCTGAGGTCTCCGGTGCGCTCAATCCCGCCCAGCAGGTCGTCAAGATCGTCGACGAGGAACTCGTCCGGCTGCTCGGCGGCGAGGAGAGTCTGGCCGGGCAGACCCGGCGGCTCGAGCTGGCCAAGACACCGCCCACCGTGGTCATGCTGGCCGGCCTGCAGGGCTCAGGGAAGACGACGCTGGCGGGCAAGCTGGCCCGCTGGCTTCGTGGTCAGGGGCACACTCCGCTGCTCGTCGCCGCCGACCTGCAGCGTCCCAATGCCGTCACCCAGCTCCAGGTGGTCGGCGAGCAGGCCGGGGTACCGGTGTTCGCACCACATCCGGGCGCGTCAGCGACCGGTCATCAAGCAGGGCCGGGCGCGTCAGCGACCGGTCATCAAGCAGGGCCGGGCGACGGTGTCGGTGACCCGGTCGAGGTCGCCCGCCGGGGCGTGGCCGAGGCCCGCGCACGTCAGCACGACTTCGTCGTGGTGGACACCGCGGGACGGCTGGGTATCGACGCGGAACTGATGCAACAGGCCAGCGACATCCGGGATGCCATCCAGCCCGACGAGGTGCTGTTCGTCGTCGACGCGATGATCGGCCAGGACGCGGTGACCACTGCGGAGGCGTTCCGAGACGGAGTCGGCTTCAGCGGGGTGGTGCTGACCAAACTGGACGGCGACGCCCGTGGTGGCGCTGCGCTGTCGGTGCGGCAGGTCACCGGCCGCCCGATCATGTTCGCGTCCAACGGCGAGAAGCTGGAGGACTTCGACGTCTTCCATCCGGACCGGATGGCCAGCCGGATTCTGGGCATGGGCGACATGCTCACGCTGATCGAGCAGGCCGAACAGGCCTTCGACGCCAAGCAGGCCGAGGAGGCCGCCGCCAAGATCGGCAGTGGTGAGCTGACCCTGGACGACTTCCTCGAACAGATGAAGGCGGTCCGGAGGATGGGGCCGATCTCCAACCTGCTCGGGCTGCTGCCCGGCGCGGGCCAGCTCAAGGACCAGCTCGCCGAGGTCGACGACAAGCAGCTGGATCGGCTCGAGGCCATCATCTGCGGCATGACCCCCGCGGAGCGGGCCGACCCGAAGATTATCAACGCCTCGCGCAGGCAACGTATCTCCCGGGGTTCCGGCGTGACGGTCAACGAGGTCAATCAGCTGGTCGACCGATTCTTCGAGGCCCGCAAGATCATGCAGCAGATGGCGGGCCGATTCGGTTTGGGCGGTTTGGGTGCCGGGCGCAAGAACCGTAAGGGCAAGAAGGGCAAGAAGGGCAAGGGTCGCGGGCCGACCCCGCCGAAGGTGCGCGGTGGCCTGCCCGGCGGGTTGCCCGACCTGTCGGGCCTGGGGCAGGCAGGGCAGGGTTCCGGGCCCGGACAGCTGCCCGGCGCTTCGCCCTTCGACCAGTTGCCGCCGGGGTTCGATCCTTCGAAACTGAAGTTCGGCAAGAGGTGATGGCGGCTTTCGCATCCTCTGGGGAGTCCCCGGCACTGCATCTGCGCGGCGTGTTGTTGCCCGCCGGGGAGCCCGCTGAGCTCTGGGTCGCCGGTGGAGTCATCCACGCCGAACCGGTATCCGGGGCGGTCACGGTCTGCGACGGCGGTTACCTGGTACCGGGTCTGGTCGATGCGCACTGTCACGTCGGCCTCGGTCCGCACGGGGTGACCACCCTGGACGAGGCCGCCGAGCAGGCCGCGACCGAACGGGACGCGGGCACCCTGCTCATCAGGGACTGCGGTGTCCCGATCGACACCCGGCCGCTGCAGACCCGCGACGACCTGCCCCGCATCATCAGGGCGGGACGGCATCTGGCCCGGCCGAAGCGCTACATCCCCTCCCTCGGCGTGGAACTCGACGATCCGAGGTTGCTGCCGCAGGCGGTGCAGGAGCAGGCGGCCACCGGCGACGGGTGGGTCAAGCTGGTCGGGGACTGGATCGACCGGTCCGGCGGCGACGAGGCGGATCTGGCGCCGCTGTGGCCCGACGACATCCTGGCCGAGGCCGTCGCCGCGGCGCATGCGGCCGGGGCCCGGGTGACCGCGCACGTCTTCGGTGAGGATGCGCTGGCCGGCCTGATCACCGCTGGGATCGACTGCATCGAGCACGGCACCGGCCTGTCCGACGACACCATCGCCGAGATGGCCGGCCGTGGGACGGCTCTGGTGCCCACGCTGATCAATATCGAGAACTTCCCCGCGATCGCCGACCGCGCGGACCGCTATCGGCGCTACGCCGCCCACATGCGCGCCCTGCATGCCCGGGTCCGTGACACTATCGGCGCCGCGATCGACGCCGGGATCCCGGTGTACGCGGGCAGCGACGCGGGCGGCGGCGTCGCGCACGGACGTCTGGTGGACGAGATCGTGGCGTTGCGCGCCGCCGGGTGCAGCGGCGAGCAGGCTCTCGCGGCGGCCAGCTGGGCGGCCCGTGACTGGTTGGGGGTTCCTGGTCTGGTGGCAGGGGCCCCGGCCGATCTGATCGTCACCGTGGCCGACCCACGCCGCGACCCGGATGCCCTGCGCGATCCGGCGTTGCTGTTGTTGCGCGGCGTCGTGCACGGCGGTCACGGGACACCAGGACCGTTCTAACCCACCAGGAGTGGCTGTGAGCACGCCCGCCGACCCGGCTGTGCCGCCAGGACCGAGTGACGTGGTGCCCTCGCGGGAGGTGGCGCCGCAATCGGATCCCCGCCGCGGCTGGTATCTGCTCGCCGTCTTCGCGTTCGCCGAGTTGGCCTTCCTGGTGGCCTCGGTGCTGGTTCTACTGCCGTTCGCGATCAACGGCCGCGACCTCGCCGCGGGCCGGCCGCTTCCGCCGCTGGCCCTGGTCACCGCGCTCGTGGTGCCCACGGTGCTGGCCGCCCTGGTAGCGGCCACGGGTACCGCGATCGTGGGCCGGGGGCGCAACTTGTGGCAGCGGCTGCGCAGCGAGCTGCCGATGCGATGGCGATGGCGCGACCTCGGTCTGGGGCTGGCGCTGGGCGCCGCGGGGCTGGCCGTCACGCTGCCCGCTTCAGCGCTGTGGGCGCACCTGGTCGGCGAGAGCAAGGCGAACTCAGCGGTGGGGGAGGTCTTCGACAACCAGCGCCTGCCGCTCGGGGTCGGGATCGTGATCTTCTTCGCGGTGTGGCTGGTGGCGCCGATGTGCGAGGAGGTGCTCTACCGCGGTGTGCTCTGGCGGGCCATGGAGCACTGGGGGTGGAACCGCTGGGTGGTGCTGGGGCTCACCACGTTGGTGTTCTCCTTCGCCCACCTGGAGCTGCTCCGTACGCCCCTGCTGCTGGTGATCTCACTGCCGATCGCGCTCGCCCGGCTGCTCACCGGCAACCTGCTGGCCAGCATCGCCGCCCACCAGGCCAACAACTTCCTGCCCGCCGTCGGTTTGTTGCTGATCAGCCAGGGCCTGCTGCCCGGGTGACGTGGCGGGAGTGGGCGGTACAAGCTTCTCGCGACGGTCTGGCACAATAGGTCGCTGTTGTCACGGTCGGCCCTCTCCCGTGCTGTGACAAAACTTATGGGCATGCCGGCTTGCCACCCCACTGTGGGCCGTGCGCGCTCACCCGTGAACATCTGAGCGTGACAGGAGTAGTTCGCCCCGTGGCAGTCAAGATCAAGCTCATGCGGCTCGGCAAGATCCGCCAGCCGTACTATCGGATCGTGGTAGCCGACGCTCGCAGCCGTCGCGATGGTAAGGCGATCGAGGCGATCGGCAAGTATCACCCCAAGCAGGAGCCCAGCTTCATCGAGGTCGACTCCGAGCGGGTGCAGTACTGGCTCGGAGTCGGAGCCAAGCCCACCGAGCCGGTCCAGCACATCCTCGAGATCACCGGTGACTGGCAGAAGTTCACCGGCCAGCCGGGCCAGGAGGGCACGCTGCGGCGCGCCGAGCCCAAGCCGGACAAGGCCGAGCTGTTCGCCAAGGCACTGGCAGAGGCAGGCGAGGCGCCGACCACCCAGGCCACCACGCCGAAGAAGCGGGGCGCCAGGAAGACCGGGGTCGCTGCTGACACCAGCGCCGGGACTGCTGCCGGCTCGACCGAGGCCCGGGAGGACACGCCGAAGGCAGCGGACGGGCAGGCGTGAGCATGCTGGCCGACGCGCTCGAGCACCTCGTCAGGGGAATCGTCGACAACCCCGACGACGTGCGCGTCCAGCTGGTGACCACGCGAAGGGGCCGGACACTCGAGGTCCACGTCAACCCGGAGGACCTGGGTAAGGTGATCGGACGGGGCGGTCGCACGGCCACCGCGTTGCGCACCGTGATGAGCGGGATCGGCGGACGTGGCGTGCGGGTGGACGTCGTCGACACCGACCGCTGACCTTCTGGCGGGTGTCGATCGTGCAGCCTGACGCCGGTGTCCAGCGGGTGGTGGGGCGGGTCGGCAGGCCGCACGGTCTGGACGGCGAGGTGTCGGTGCAGGTGCGCACCGACTCACCCGGGCAACGCTTCGCACCTGGTGCACGGTTCGGCACCGGTGCCGGTCGCACCCTCACCGTGGACTCCGTCCGCCCGCATGCGGGAGCACTGCTGGTGCGCTTCGCCGGGGTGCCCGACCGGTCCGCGGCGCAGGCACTGCTGGGCACGGTGCTGACCATCGAGATCAGCGATCTTCCCGAGCTGGACGATCCCGACGAGTACTACGACCATCAGCTCGAGGGGCTGGCGGCGGTCGGGACCGACGGTGCCGCGCTGGGCACCGTACGCGAGGTGGTGCACGCCCCGGCCCATGATCTGCTCGTGCTGGAGACCGGGCAGGGGGACGTGCTGGTGCCCTTCGTCCGGGCCATCGTTCCCGAGGTCGACCTGGCTGCCGGTCGGCTGGTGCTCGACCCGCCTGCCGGTCTGCTCGACTGAGTCCGGTCCGCTCGACTGAGTGAGGACATGCGCAGCTGTGCTGATCCAGGTCGTGACGATCTTCCCCGACTACCTGACACCGGCCAGGGAGGCGCTGCTCGGCCGGGCCATCGATCGGGGTTTGATCACCTTCACCGTGCACGACCTGCGGGACTGGACCCACGACGTGCACCGGGCGGTGGACGACGCGCCCTACGGCGGTGGCCCTGGCATGGTGATGCGACCGCAGGTGTGGGGTGCAGCACTCGACGAGGTGCTGGCCGGTGAGCCACCGCCCCGGCTGGTGGTGCCCACGCCCGCCGGGCGTTCGTTCACCCAGCGGGTGGCCACCGAGCTGGCCGCGCAGTCCCGGCTCGTCTTCGCCTGCGGGCGCTACGAGGGCATCGACCAGCGGGTGCTCGACGATGCCGCGCAGCGGGTGGTCGTCGACGAGATCTCCATCGGGGACTATGTGCTCGTCGGCGGTGAGGCCGCGGTGCTGGTGATGGTCGAGGCGATCGCCCGGCTGCTGCCCGGGGTGCTGGGCAACCCCGCCTCCGCGGCGCAGGACTCGTTCTCCGACGGCCTGCTGGAGGGGCCCTGCTACACCCGCCCGGAGGTCTGGCGCGACCGCGGGGTGCCTGACGTGCTGCGATCGGGCAACCACGCGGCGATCGCACGCTGGCGCCGGGACCGGGCGCTGGAGCGCACCGCGGCACGTCGTCCCGACCTGATCGCCGCCCTGCCACCGGATGCGCTCGACTCCGCCGACCGCGCGGTGCTCGATGGGCTCGGCGCGCGCCCGGACCCCCGTACGGCCTAAGCGCTGCGCAGGCCCGCCCCGTCCGGTTTCATTTCCCACGGGGGCATCTGGCACACTGGAACAGTTGCCGCAGCCGGGTGCAGATTCGAGTGACAGATACTGCGCCCAGAGCGCAACGCCGCGTACCAAGCCCGCGTCACCTCCGACGCCACTGCGGCGCGCTTGCCGGGCACCCAGAACCGCACAGCAGATGATGACGAGGACGAGGACGGGATCCCCGATGAACACCCTGGACGCCCTGGACGTGAAGTCGCTGCGTTCCGACATACCCGACTTCCGGCCTGGTGACACGCTCAAGGTGCACGTCCGGGTCATCGAGGGCTCGCGGCAGCGGGTCCAGGTGTTCCAGGGGGTGGTCATCCGGCGCCAGGGTGGTGGAATCCGGGAGACCTTCACCGTGCGCAAGGTCTCTTTCGGAGTGGGTGTCGAGCGCACCTTCCCGCTGCACTCGCCGAACATCGCCAAGATCGAGGTGGTCACCCGCGGTGACGTACGCCGGGCGAAGCTGTACTACCTGCGTGAACTCCGCGGCAAGGCAGCCAAGATCAAGGAGAAGCGTGCGGCGCCGTCGGCGTCCTGAACCGCGTCGCCCGGCCGGCAATCGATAGCCTGGGGAACGTGGCCAACCTCGTGTCTTCGAGAGAACCCGCGAGCGAAGATCCTCCTGAGCGCTCGGGGGTGAGCCGGGCCGCCCGGGCCCGCCGGCGGGCCAGGCACCGGCTCCGCAAGCCGGACAAGAAGGGCTCGTTCTGGCGTGAACTGCCCATCCTGATCCTGACCGCGCTGGTTCTCACGTTTCTGATCCAGACCTTCCTGGCCCGGGTGTACGTGATCCCGTCGGCATCGATGGAGCCGACCCTGCACGGTTGCACCGGGTGCACGAATGACCGGGTACTGGTCGACAAAGTCACCTACCGGTTCAGCGATCCCCGGCCGGGCGATGTGGTGGTGTTCCGCGGACCCGATTCGTGGGGCAACAACACCGAGTTCAGCAGCCAGCGGTCGAACAACGTGCTCATCCGCGGGGTGCAGGAGGCCGCCTCCCTCATCGGCCTGGCACCGCCGGACGAACGGGACTTCGTGAAGCGGGTGATCGCGGTGGGTGGTCAGACCGTGCAGTGCTGTGACGCGCAGAACCGGGTGATGGTCGACGGCAAGGCGCTGCACGAGACCTACCCGATCTTCGCCGGTCAGGCCCAGGAGGAGTTCGGTCCGGTCACCGTCCCCAAGGACGGGCTCTGGATGATGGGTGACAACCGGAACAACTCCGCGGATTCGCGCAGGCATGTGGGTGACAACCGGTCCGGCACGGTGGGGGTGGAGAACGTGATCGGCAAGGCCCGCGTCATCGTGCTGCCACCGACCCGCTGGCAGGGCATCAGCGATCCCGACCCACAGCAGCCGGCGCAGCGGGCACTGGGGGAGTTCGGCGCGCAGCTACCTGCCGAATTTCCGCTGGCCGGCGGCCTGTTGCTGAGCTGGCCGGTGCTGGGCGGCGGCCGTCGGCTGCGGGGGCGGGTGCTGGGGCGTGGGTCAGCCCGCGGACGCGACTGACCATGCCAGCTACGGCACGGCCGGCTTCGGCCCGCGGCGCGCACCAGGCCCTGCTGCGGCCGCCCAGGGCTGTGGTGCGCAGGGATGCGGGAACCTGGACTCTGCAGGGCACCCTGCACCGCAAGGGCCTCGGCCCGGTCGCCGGGGTGGACGAGGCCGGTCGTGGGGCGTGCGCCGGTCCGCTGGTGGTCGCGGCCTGCGTGCTGCGGCCGACTGACGCTGTGGCGCTGGACGGGCTCACCGACTCCAAGCTGCTCACCCCGGCCCGCCGGGAGTACTTCCACGATCTGATCGTCGCCAGAGCGGTGGCCCGCAGCGTGGTGGTGATCCCGCCTGACGAGGTTGACGGGCTGGGTGTGCACGTGGCGAACCTGGAGGGTATGCGCCGGGCGGTGGCCGGGTTGCCCGTGCACCCCGGTTACGTGCTCACCGACGGTTTCCGGGTGCCCGGACTGACCGCCCCGAACATGGCGGTGATCGGCGGGGACCGGGCCGCGGCCTGCGTGGCGGCCGCCTCGGTGCTGGCCAAGGTGACCCGCGACCGGATCATGGGCGAGTTACATGAACGCCTGCCCTGGTACGGCTTCGCCGAGCACAAGGGCTACTGCACGGCCGAGCATAACGTGGCGCTGCTGGCGCACGGGCCCTGCACCGAGCATCGTTTCGGCTACGTCAACGTGGCCGCGGCGGCGCGCAGGCACCACCTGACCACTCCGCGACGGCGGACGGCACGAGCGACACCCTGGCCCGCTGT
>DASXOV010000095.1:0-1862 GCA_036494005.1 Pseudonocardiaceae bacterium
AGCCGGACGGCCACTCCCCAGGCAGCCCGGCGCGGCCCACCGCGTACTGCGCCAGCAGCAGGTCGAACACGGTGGTCACCAGCCGCCCTCCGAGCCGGATCACCGGCACCCCGCGGCGGATCACGCCGCCGCCTTCGGTCTGGCCGACGTCGAAGCGGGGCAGGCTGACCACGACCGCGTCCTGGTGCCGGCCGTGCAGCGTCAGTACGGGGTCCACCCCGCCGAGGTCCAGGTTCCACCGGCCCTTGCCGGCCTCGGAGTAGCGTGAGGCCAGCGTGCCGTTCGGCAGCACGGGCTCACCAGTCGCCGCATCGAGCAACACGGTCTGGTGCGCCGAGCCGCCGTCCTCGAGGTCGGCGGCGACCAGGAACCGGTCCGGCACGTAGCCGTCCTCGTGCGAACGCAATGTCACCAGGAAGGGAAGGTCGGTGTAGGCCTTCACGTAGTCGGTGAAATAGGGCACCTGCCGGTCACGGAAGAACTCGGTCAGGATCACGTGGCCCATCGCCATCGCCAGCGCGGCGTCGGTGCCGGGCGCGCAGGGCAGCCAGTCGTCGGCGAACTTGGTGTGATCGGAGTAGTCCGGGCTGACCACCACGACCTTCTGGCCCCGGTACCGGGCCTCGGTCATGAAGTGCGCGTCCGGCGTGCGGGTAATCGGCAGGTTCGTCCCCCAGATGATCAGGTAGGCCGCGTTCCACCAGTCACCGGACTCGGGCACGTCAGTCTGGTCGCCGAACACCTGCGGGGAGGCGATCGGCATGTCCGCGTACCAGTCGTAAAACGACAAGATGGTGCCGCCGATCATCGACAGGAACCGCGTTCCCGCCGAGTAGGACACCATGGACATCGCCGGGATCGGGGAGAAGCCCACCACCCGGTCCGGCCCGTAGGTCTTGATGGTGTGCACGTGGGCGGCGGCGATCAGCTCGCTCACCTCGTCCCAGTGCGAGCGCACGAATCCGCCTTTGCCGCGGACACCCTTGTAACGCGCCGTCCGCTCCGGATCGCCGGTGATCTCCGCCCAGGCCAGCACCGGGTCACCCAGCCGGGCCCGCGCCTCGCGCCACATCTCCAGCAGTGGCCCCCGCACGTAGGGGTAGCGCACCCGCGATGGCGAGTAGGTGTACCAGGAGAACGACGCCCCGCGCGGGCAGCCGCGAGGCTCATACTCCGGTGAGTCCGGGCCCACCGACGGATAGTCGGTCTGCTGCGTCTCCCAGGTGATGATCCCGTCCTTGACGTACACCTTCCACGAGCACGACCCCGTGCAGTTCACCCCGTGGGTCGAACGCACCTCCCGGTCATGCCGCCACCGCTCCCGGTAGAACTCCTCGGCCCCCCGCCCGCCCCGCCGGTGGAGCTCGCGGTAGTCCTCGGACGGGTCACCCGGCGTGAAGAACTGCGCCTTCCGCAGCAGCGACTCGACAGGCTCGCCTCCGGGCAGCAGGGTCGCCATCAGTTCGCGCTGCTCAGCGTCCCGGCGCTCGGGGCTGCCGCCCGTCTCGCCGGCGGCGCTGGCGGGGCTACGGTGGATCATGCCAGCACCCCTCATCCGTACGGGTGCGAGTTAACAGTTCCGATCCTAAACGCACAGATCCCGCGGCGTCTCCTAGCCCCGGGCATACTCCGCGAGCGCCGCCAGGGCGGCCCCGAGGTCCGTTCGGATCTCCGGGTCGGTGATGATCCCGTCCGGTCCGACCGCCTCCCGGGGGACGGGCACGCGGACGCATGCCCCGTCGACGGCGACCGCGCCGACGTACCTGAGCACCATGGCGAGGTGCTCCTCGGCGCCCGTGCCGCGGCCGCCCACCGCCACGTTGACCCAGCCGGCCGGCTTGCCGTAGATCTCGCCGCCGCCG
>DASXOV010000096.1:0-10019 GCA_036494005.1 Pseudonocardiaceae bacterium
AGCTGATCGTCTGGGAAAATCCTGCCCTGGCCGAGCGCATCCGCACCGGGATTACCGAGGCCCAGGCCGGACGCACCGTCGATCTGGGTGACTTCACCGGCTACGCCACCGACTCCGACGAGGAGTAGCCGGGTGGGCTCCGATCAGCTACGTTTTGCCACCCCGGCCCGGGAGACGCTGGACTTGCTAAACGGCAGTCCCCAGTACGCGGCCGAACTGCGTAAGGTGCGCCGAGCCCTGGGATTGCTGCAAATGAACTCCCGTCACCCAGGGTTACACTCCCATCAATACGAGAATTTCCCCGGCGCCCCAAAGGCGAAGGTGTGGGACTCCTATGTGGAAAATCGCACTCCCGGCGCGTGGCGGATCTGGTGGACGTACGGGCCGGATGAGGTCCGCGACAATCAAGCCGTTGCGGTGATCACCGTATTCGACATCGGCCCTCACCCCTGATCTAGCGACCAAGGATCGCTAGGATGCCTGGCGGGCTGATCCGCGTGCCATCACCTCCAGACCGGCGACGCCCCGCGCGATGGCCACGTCCCCCTGCTGATCGGTGCGCAGCACCCGGCAGCCGGTTGCGTCCAGCGCGTCGATCACTTTCCGGCTCGGATGGCCGTACGGGTTCCCGGCACCGACGCTGATCATCGCCACCCTCGGGCGCACCGCGGACAGAAACTCCTCGGCGGAGTAACGCGAGCCGTGATGCGGCACTTTCAGCACATCAGCCCGTAGGTCGATGCCTGCGGCCAGGAGATCGGCCTGGGCGTCGAGTTCCATGTCCCCGGCGAGCAGCACCCGCCCGGCCGGGGTGCCGGCCCGCAGCACCACCGAGGTGTTGTTGACCACGGTCCCGTCGACTTCCGCCTCATGGTCACTCGAGGGCGCCGGGGCATGCCGGGGTGCCAGCACGTCGAGGACCAGACCCGGCCAGGTCAACCGCTGACCCGCGGTCAACGCCACCAGCGGCACCCGAGCTGCCGTGGTGGTGCGCACTACCTGCGTGAACGCCCACAACGGGCTGCGGCCGGGGCCGAGCGCCACGGCGCTGACCGGCCGATCTCGCAGCACGCCGGCCAGCCCGCCGATGTGATCGGCGTGCAGGTGGCTGAGCACGACCAGCGCCAGCCGCCGGACGCCGAGGCGGTCCAGACAGGCCGACACCGGGGCGCCGTCGGGTCCGGCATCCACCAGCACGGCGGTGTCTCGCTGCGTGGTGGCCAGCACCACCGCATCGCCCTGCCCCACGTCACAGGCCACCGCCACCCAGCCGGCCGCGGGCCACCCCGGTGCCGCGTACCGGGTCGGCACCAGCACCACCAGCGCCCCGGCCAGCCCCGCAGCCACCAGCACCCGGAGCCGATGTGCTCGCATCGCCACCAGGACCACGACGATGACCGCGGTCAGCAACAACGCACCCGAGGTTCCCTCGGGCCAGCGCACTACCCCGTCGGGCACGGCAGCGCCGTGCCGCCCCACCGCCACCAGCCAGCTCACCGCGGGCCCGGCGAGGTGCACCAGCACGATCGCGACACCAGGGTGCAGCACTCCCAGCACCGCGGCGAGCACACCGAGCACGGTGGCCGGGGCCACCGCCGGGGCGGCCAGCAGGTTGGCCAGCACGGCGACCAGACTCACCTGACCGGACAGCCCCGCCACCACCGGCGCGGTCACCACGTGGGCGGCGGCCGACACCGCGAGTGCCTCGGCCACTCCCGGTGGCACCCGGTGACGACGCAACGCGGCGGTCCAGCCGGGCGCGAGCAGCACCAGCGCCGCGGTGGCCAGCACAGACAGCGCGAAACCCGGATCGGCGCCCAGTGCCGGGTCGGCCAGCAACAGCGCGGGGACTGCGGCGCACAGCGCAGGCACCGCCGACCGGCGACGACCCAGCACCAGGGCGAGCAGCGTCACCGCGCCCATCACCGCGGCCCGCAGCACACTCGGCGACGGCCGGCACAGCACCACGAAGCCCACCAGCGCCAGCCCGGCCAGCACCGCCGCGGTCCGAGGGCCCGCGCGAGTGAGCCGGGCCAAGCCCAGCACCACCGCGCAGACAATCGCCACGTTCGCACCCGAGACAGCCGTCAAATGCGTGAGACCGGCGGTGCGGAAGTCGTCCTCGACCGAGGGCACCATCGCCGAGGTGTCCCCCACCACCAGCGCGGGAAGCAGCCCGGCAGGTTCCGGATCGAGCACCCCGGCCGCCACCCGAAGCCCGGATCGCAACCGCTCGGCGGCTCGCTGCAGGGCGGCCGGGCCGGTCAGTATCTCGGGCTCGCCCCGCACCCGCAGGACGGCCACGGTGAGATCGGGCCGTTCCGATGGAGCGAGCAGACCGGTGGCCCGTACCCGCTGGCCGGGCAGCAGGCCGGTCCAGCCCCGCGCCGGTGCCAGCAGGACCACCCGGCCACCGCCGCGCCACTGCTGCCCGGCCAGCTCGGCGCTCTCGAGTACGGCAGGCACCACCACGCGCTGCGGTTGTGGCCGCTGCCCGCCGTACCCGGCTGCGGCGAGTGCGTGCGGGTCGTCCCGCAACACCACCACCAGCGTCGCCACCGAACCCCGCTCAGCGGCCGCCCGTACCGGATGGTGCTCGACCTGCCACGCCTGTGCACCGACCACCAGGGCGAGCGCAGCACCGACCCCGCCGACCGCCAGCACCGCCGCCGGCCGCACCCACCGCAGGGCGACCACCGTGGCGAGCAGACCCGCCACGCCGAGTGCCGCCGCGGCGTGGGAGCCGAGGGTCAGCCCCGCGAGCACCACCGCCCAGCCGGCCAGGGCAGCGGGGATAAGGCGCAGGTCGGGTGGCGCGGCGACCTCGGCGTCCCCAAGCCTGGTCACACCCGCACCAGTTCCTTGAGCTGGGTGAAACGGGCCTCCCCGATTCCGCTCACCTCGCGGAGCTGGTTCACCGACTGGAAGCGGCCGTGGGCGGCGCGCCAGTCCAGGATCCGCTGTGCCATGACAGGGCCGACTCCCGGCAGGGTGTCCAGTTGTTGCAGGGTGGCCGTGTTGAGGTCCAGCACCGAGGACGTCCCGGACGGCGGTTGGGAACCCCCACTGCTCGCCACCCCGTCCGCCGCTTGCCCGGCCGGTGGCGGCACCCCGACCAGCAACTGCTCGCCGTCGGAGAGCTTGCGGGCCAGGTTCAGCGCCGCCAGATCGGTGTCCGGCAGTGGCCCACCGGCCGCGTCGAGCGCATCGGCCACCCGGGAACCGTCCGGAAGCCGGAGCAGCCCAGGGCGCGCCACCCGGCCCACCACGCTGATCACCACCCGGGTTTCCGCCGTCGACGGCGCCAGCGATTGCGATGCCTCCGACGGCGCAGCCACCAGTGGCAACTGCGGCGCTGGTACCGGCAGCGGCCGGTCCCGCCACACGCCTACCGCGGCGATGATCGCGGCCAGCGCCGCGACCAGCGACAACATCACCGCACCGGGCCGCCCGGGATCCCATCGCGCGCCCCGCAACGGAGCGGGAACCCACCGCCTGACCAGCCTGCCCTCCCGCGAGGGAGCAGGCTCAGGGTCATCGGCGAGGTCCTCCACCACCCCGTCGACCGGACCACCGACGGCGGGGAACCGGTCGACGGCGTCGGGTTGGTCGACGGCGGGGTGGTCGACGGGTTGGCCGACGGCCGGGTAGTCGACGTCGGGCGGGACCCGATCAGGACCGCGGATCGCGACGAGCCGCTCCCGGGCCCGCTGCTGTCGACGGTCGGGTTCGGGGGGACGCAAGTGAGGGAACAGGACCACGCGGCGACGCTAGGACCGATGCCGGTCATCCCGGTCGGCCGCGACCGGCTGCTGTGGATAAGGGGGGTGGCTGTGGACAACTCACGGCGAGCGGCCGGCCTGATCACCTCAGACCGATGCGCCGCTCAGGCCACCGGGCAGCACGACCACCCCGAGCATCCCCGGCCCGGCATGCACGCCGATCGCCGCTCCGACCTCGGACACCAGGCAGGTGGCCAGCGCGGGCAGCCGGGTCCGCAGCTGCTCCACCAGCTCCGCCGCCCGGTCCGCAGCGCCGAGGTGATGCACCGCGACGTCCACCGGATCGTGGCCCGCTGCCTGCACCACCAGATCCACCAGCCGGGCTCGGGCCCTGGCGCTGGTACGGACCTTCTCCAGCGGCACGATCCGCCCGGCGTCGACGTGCAGCAGTGGCTTGACCGCCAGCGCGGTACCGAGCAACGCGGCCGTCGGGCCGATCCTGCCCCCGCGACGTAGGTGCTCCAGGGTGTCCACGGAGAAGTACAGCCGGGTGCGGGCGGCCACCCGCTCTGCGATACCGAACGCCTGGTCCAGATCGCCGCCTGCCGTTGCGACCGCCGCGGCGGCGAGCGCGGCGAAACCCAGACCCATGCCGGTCGACCGCGAGTCGACCACCCGCACCCGGTCGGCTCCGACCTGCTCGGCGGCCAGCCGGGCGGCTTCCCAGGTACCGGACAGTGCGCGGGACAGATGCACCGACAGCACCGCGTCGGCGCCGGCTCGCAGCGCCTCGGCGTAGACCGCTTCGAACTCCCCCGGCGTCGGACGTGAGGTGCTCACCGCGGCTCGCCGGCCCAGCGCGGCCACCAGGTCCGACGGCCCCAGCTGCACACCGTCGAGGCGCTTGTCACCGTCGACGAGGACATGCATCGGGACCTGCCGGATCCCGCACCGCTCGGCCAGCCCGTCCGGGAGGTACGCGGTGGAGTCGGTGACGACGGTGACGGGCACGTCGGTCAGCGTAAGGTCCCGGCACTGCGCCGATCGGGGCACTCCTCTCGGCCGGTCACCCGGCCGGGCGGCCCGCAGGATCCGCTCAGACCGGGGCGGCGGTGTTGTAGGACTCCAGCCGCCAGCGGGAGTGCCTGCGCAGCAGCACTGTCCAGTGACAGTTGCTGATGCCGCCGAACGCAGGCCAGCTCGGTACCGGCAGGCCGAGTAGCAGCGGGGTCAGCCCGGCGATCAGCCCGCCGTGCGTGCACAGCACCACCGTGGTGGGGTCGGTGGCGTCAAGTGCCTCGACCACCAGCGAAGCCCGCGTGGCCACCTCGACCCGGGTCTCGCCGGCCGGCGGCGCCCACTCGGGGTTACCCCGCCACCGCCGGATCCCACCCGGGCAGATCGCCTCCACGTCGGCGTGCGTCAGCCCCTGCCACTTCCCGAGGTGGGTCTCCCGCAGCCGTCTGTCGACCCGCAGCGGTAACGCTGTCTCAGCGGCCAGCACCGCGGCGGTGTCCGCGGCGCGGGACAGATCGGATGTCACCAGCATGTCCGGCTGCAGGGCCGCGAGGACCGGCGTGGCCCGGCGGGCCTGCCCGAGGCCCTTGGCGGTGAGCTGAGAATCGAGCTGACCCTGCATCCGCAGCGCGGCGTTGTAGTCGGTCTCGCCGTGCCGCCACAGCACCAGCCGCTGCAGGGTCACGTCGATTCGTCCTCCGGCCCGGCCGCGGCATCGGCCACGAACGGGATCGACGGGCAGTCCTTCCACAGTCGCTCCAGGCCGTAGAAGGAGCGCTCCTCGGCGTGCTGCACGTGGACCACCACGTCGACGAAGTCCAGCAGCACCCATCTGCCCTCACGCGCGCCCTCGCGGCGTACCGGCTTGGTACCGGCCGCTGCCATGCGTTCCTCGACGGCGTCGACAATGGCCTGCACCTGCCGCTCGTTGGGCGCCGAGGCGATCACGAAGCAGTCGGTGATCACCAACTGGTCCGACACGTCGAGCAGCACGATGTCGCGCGCCTTCTTGCCTACCGCGGCGTTCGCCGCGACCAACGCCAACTCGCGGGCGTGTTCAGTGGCTGCCACGTGTCTCCTTCTGCCGACACCGGAGGTCCGGTACGCCGAGCGCTTGCTTCCGCCGTATCCGCTGCTGGCCCCCGCGCGGCGACCCTTCCCGGGTTTACGCAGCCCGCATGAGCAGTGCGCGGCTCCCGAGCCTGTCGTCTGCGTCCGGCCACAGGTGAGCGTACGGGTTGCACCCGATCGCTGCGGGCGACTGCCCGGACGCCGTGGGTGACAGCCCAGGTTCAGATGAACACCGGCGACCGCGCCCGCCAAGGCTGAGGAGCGCGCACCCCTGTGTAGTGACGTGCCGTCCGGATGTGCCGGAATCGACCTACCTACGACACGCCTATGGCACGGCCTGTTGCTCTGGTGCCGGGAACGGCCCGAGTGCGCCTATGGAGGATCGGGTGGCGCGTTGCCGCCGGACTTGCTGCGCCCATTCCACGGCCGCTCGGTGCCGATCAGCGGCGTCCCGGTCGGCGGCCGCGGCATCTCGGTCGGCGGCGACGGCGTCGCGATCGGCCGCCGCGGCACGCCGGTCGTTCGCGGCGGCACGCCGGTCAGCGGCGGCGACCAGCCGGTCGTTCGCGGCGGCACCCCGGTCAGCGGCAGCGACCAGCCGGTCGTCCTGCATGCCGTTGAGCGCCTCGATGACAGTGCCCCGGAGACTGACGGCGAGGCGGCCGGTGACGGGGGTGGCCCCGCCGTTGCCGGCGGCCCGTCGCCGGACCCGGCGGTGCTCAGTGTCATCGATATCGGCAGTGCTCTCGTCTCGGCTCTCGTCGCAGCTCGCCTTGTGCTCGCCGGTTGCGTCCTGCTGGTCGGCATCGTGCAGCACGTCACTGAGGGCGCGGAGGCGCCGCAGCGCCGCTACATCGCGGGCCTGCGCCTTTCGGTCTCGCTCCCGGGCGTCATGGTCGCGGTCGTGGGCATCCCGGTCTCGGGCATCTGCTTCCAGATCCCGATCGTCGGCCAGGTCGTCACGCTCTTCGGCGAAGCGGTCACGACACTCGGCCTCACAGTCACCGTGCCAGACACTTCGCTCTCGGTCAGACATCGATCCACCCGCCAATCAACCCTCGCGTCCTAGAGATTGCCAGTCGTCAAGGCCTCCTGCCAGCCGGTCCGTTAGGCCGATCCGTTGGAGTCGCCGTACGGCACAGCTAGGCGTGACTGCGCGCGTATCCCCACGATCCGGGACTCCGGAAATGGCACGTCGGCTGCTTGGACTGGTCAGGGGCGTGGCTTGCGGTACAGGTGGCGTTTGCTGATGTACTGCGGCTGGGAGAACGCTCACCGAGGCCTTGGTGGTCGAAACGGCCCGCGGCCTGCAGGAACGTCGGGTGATGTTGGTCGACGTTGGCCAGTGTCAGGTGCCGCAGCTTGTACCCAATTTGTACCCGGGGGCGCCGTCCGTGCCATGGCATGATCACTTCGGTGTGAATGCGGATCTGCCGTGCGTTCGCTTGTTCAGGAGCATCGCCGTGTACCCCCGACCTGCGAGTACGTGCCGGTTCGGATCACGCTGTGCGCACTCGTAGTACCGCTTTCGCTGACGGTTCGCTGACGATGATCAAGCGAGAGCCTCAGCTTGGAAGACTGCGCCCTGTGCATGATCAGAGGCCATGACCTGCGGTCGGCTGCCTCACGGTGCCCCGTTGTTGACCGTGGTTTACCGGGGCTAATAGCACGCGAATAGCACGCCGCGAGGAGTTGATCGTGAGTTTGGGAACCCTATCGCGGTGGCCCCGCTACGGCCCTGAGCTGCTGCCGGTGATGGTCACGGAACACCCTGGGCGCCCGCTGTTGACCCCTCGTTGTGGCACGTGTATGGCACGGCGGTCTCGCGGCGAGGCATGGCCTCGGCACCTGGCACGGATACTCGCCGCGGTGGTCCTGGTCCTCCCCCGTCCCCTCGTCCTGGCCGCCTTGCTCGTCGTGGTGGCGGGGGCAAGGGTGGCGAAGCCATCGCGTTAGCGACGCCGCAGGCGCCCTTGCGGTCGACGTCACGACGTGGACGATTACCGGCCGAGGGGCGTCTGAATCCGGCTTACAGGCCAGCTCGTCCGCCTCGCCTTTCAGGACCAGCATCTGGACGGCAAGGCAGTGGCCGTGATCTGCGAGAACGCTCTCGTTGGTTCTTCGTGGTTCTCATCGCTCCCCCACGTCAAACGGCCCAGAGACGGCCCCAGCCGAACCATCAACCCTGCGATTCAAGATCGACGGTACTGGACGATGCCGGATCCTGCTCGCCACTACCCGCAAGCTGCTGGGTTGGCAGGCGTGGA
Organism: Pseudonocardiaceae bacterium; assembly: GCA_036494005.1. GTDB lineage: Bacteria > Actinomycetota > Actinomycetes > Mycobacteriales > Pseudonocardiaceae. Next base: position 8,078 of record DASXOV010000096.1, read on the forward strand.
CACTCAGCGATACCGACCAGTTACCGCCGCTGCGTACGGGAAACCTGGGGAAAGGGGGGTGTTGATCTTGTACGCGACCTTCTCGATGCGAACTCCCGGCAGCAGGGCGTAATGGAGTCTCCTGCGCTGGTGAGATGCCTGATGAGATCCGTCCGGTTCCGTATCGGACTCCACGGTTGCTGTACTTCACTGCTGTACGGGGCGTGGCACCGTCATGGCCGTGCACTACGGCAGTCTCGCGGCGGTGGCCCTGGTCCTTCCCTTCGTCCTGGCCGCCATCACGGCGTGGACGATGATTGGCCGAGGGGCGTCTGAATCCAGCTTGCAGGCTAGGTTGTCCATCCCTGGTCCCGGCACCTGCGTCGGGGCGGCAGCGCACTGGACGTTGACCAGGGAGAACGCTCTCGCTGGTTCTCCTGTCTTCTTAGCTTCCCCGTCGTCCGACGGCCCAGAGACGGGTGTTGTGTGCCAGGATGGAGAGCGAGTCAGGTTGGGGCTACGGTGTGACCCTTTTTCGCCCTGCAATGACAGTGGCGCTGCCTACAGTGGCGGGTTTGTCGCGGTCCGAGAGTGCTCGGAAGTGAGGGGCGCCGTGCGCGCGCAGCTTGCCAGGTTGCTGGAGGCTGTGGAAAACGCGCCTCCCGTGGAGGCGCTCGATGTGGTCGCCGCGGAGTTGGTCGGCCAGCTCGGCGCGCGTGAGGTGACCTTTCTCATCGCCGACTACAGTGGCCATGCGGTGACGCGGTTCGTCCGGGTCGGCCCCCTTGTGGAGGGAGAGCGGCGCCACGGTGCCGAGCGTGCTGACACCGTGCCGCTGGTGGGCACGGTGTACGGGCAGGTGCTGCGCACGCAGCAGACCGACGTGACATCGAAGGATGGAGGCGCGCGGCTGGTCATCCCGGTGACCGATCGCGGTGACGCGCTGGGTCTGCTGGAGCTGGTACTGCCCGCGTATCCGGACGATCAGCTGGTCACCGAGGTGGTCACACTGGCCCACGCGCTGGCCTTCATCGTGATCGCCAACCGGCGCTACACGGACTTGTTCGAGTGGGGCCAGCGTTCCCTGCCCCTGTCACTGAGCGCGGAGATCCAACGTCGGCTGCTGCCAGCATCGTTCACCTGTGAGGCGGGACAGCTGACTGTGGCCGGGTGGCTGGAGCCGGCCAACTCGGTCGGGGGTGACACGTTTGACTACGCGCTCGATCGCCACACCCTGGACCTGTCTATCACTGACGCAACCGGGCACGAGGTCGACGCGGCGCTATTGGCAACCCTGGTAGTGGGTAGCCTGCGCAACAGTCGGCGGCGTGCTCTCGGGATCGGGGAGCAGGCACGCGCGGCCAATGACGACCTGGCCGCTTATGCCAGCCGGAGGAAGTTCGTCACCGGCCAGTTGATGCAGATCGATCTCGACACTGCTACCGCAACGATCGTCAACGCTGGCCACCCGTTGCCGCTGCGCGTCCGGGACGGCCGTGTCAAGGAGATCGAGCTGGCTGTCGACCTGCCGTTCGGTCTCCAGGCGGGCAGGCAGTTCCAGGTGCAGCAGCTTCCCCTTGAGCCCGGGGACCGGATCGCGCTCCTCACCGACGGCATGCTCGAGCGCAACGCAGCACGCCTCGACGTGACGACGGCACTGGCCGAGTCCACCTGCCTGCATCCCCGGGAGACTGTGCAGGCCTTGGGCGGTGCCGTGATGGCCCTCACCAGAGGCCAGCTCCGCGACGACGCCACCGTGCTCCTCCTGGACTGGCACGGCGGACCGCGACGACTACGCGAGACCAACGGCGGAGCCGACCGCAAAGGCGCCTCAGATTGAGTACGTCGAACATCAGTCCCTGCGGCGTGACCCGCGCGGAATGTCAGCACACCGACTCCCGCCCGGACCGACTGGCTCAGGGCTCGACACTCGTCGCTCTCGTCAGATCTCTTGTATCCGATT
>DASXOV010000097.1:0-3834 GCA_036494005.1 Pseudonocardiaceae bacterium
CGCCTCGAACAGCACATGGTGTGCCTTTTGCGGGCTGAGCCTGCCCACCACGCCGACCACCACATCGTCGGCCGTGACGCCTAGCGCCGCACGGGCCCGTGCGCGCTCCGCCGGACCCGGATAATCGGGCAACTCGATGCCGTTCGGGATGACCACCTCGCGGACCGACTCCCAGACGTGACGGCCGACGCCTTCCTGCGACCGCAGGTACTCCCCTTGGCTAGCGGTCAGCAGGACGAGCGCGTCCGAGACACCGAGGGTGCGCACCGCCCACCGAGGCAACACCCGGCCCCCGACCGACATCAGGTCCATGTCGTGCGCGGCGACAATGTTGACCGGAACCCTGGCGATCATCGCCGCGAGCCGCCCCAGGGCCAGGCTGGCCCGGTGATGGTGCGCCACCAGCACCGCATCCGTCCGGTCGGCCCGCAACGACGCGACCAGGCGGGGGAGGGTACTCAGGTCGAACCGGCCGGTCCGGTCGAGGGTCTCAACCTCGAAGCCGGCGGCGCGGAAATCGTCGGCCAAGGGTCCGGCCTCGCGCAGGCACACCAGCCGCGGCCGTACCACGGCCGGGTCGAAGTGACGGAACAGGTTGCGTAGCAACATCTCGACACCGCCGACGAACGTCAGGTCGAGCACCGCCGTCAGGCGGATCGGGCCCCCACTCGGTCGTCGCTCCGGGAGGCCGCCTGACCGTTCTCCAGGGCGAGGCGCGACGCCGGCGACGGCAGTTAGTTCCCGGGCCGCCCCGTCGACGCTCGCGTCCAAGCCGAACTCGCGTTGCACCCGGGCCCGGGCGGCCGCTCCCATGCGCTGGCACAACTGGCGATCACGGAGCAGCTCCGCCAGCCGGTCGGCCAGGGCGACAGGGTCGTGCGGCGGCACGAGATAGCCGGTGATCCCGTCGTCGAGCATCTCCCCCACCCCGCCGACATCCGTGCAGACCGCTGGCCGCCCGGACGCCATCGCCTCAAGCAGCGCCATCGGGAAGCACTCGATGGTGGACGAGCAAAGCGTGAAGACGGTCAGGGCCGGAAGAATGCCGGGCACGTCGGAGCGGGCCCCTACCAGCAGGACATGGTCCGCCAAACCCAGCTCGGCCGCCGCTTGCTCGATCCGTGGCCGCATCGGGCCGTCCCCGACGACGAGCACCGTCAGGTCGGGGAACTCATCGACCAGTCGCCGGGCGGCTTGGAGCAGGAGGACGTGGTCCTTCTCCGGGCGCAATGCGGCCACGATGCCCACCACCGGTCGCTCGGGGTCGATGCCGAGCAGTGCCCTGGCCCGCTGTTCGTCGGCCGGCTGGTAACCAGCCGGGTCAACCCCGTTGTGAATGATCCTGATCTTGCGCGCGGGATAGCCGCGGTCCTCGACGAGATAACGGGCCTGGGCCCGGGCCACCCCGAAGTACGCGTCTGTGCGCCGGTCAAGCAATCGGTCAGCCAGTCGGCGCACCCGGCTGTCGCCGCCGGCATCACCGCAGTTATGCACCCACACCACCCGGTGCGGCACCCCGGCAAGGATCGCGGCGATCCGGCCCAGCATCTCCGCGTTATACCCGCGCACCAGTACAACGTCGGGACGTCGGCGGCGCATCTCGCGCACCAGCCCGGCTAGGGCGGCTAGGGCCTGCCGTTTGGTCCGCCGCAGGGCGACCGCCGGGATCCCAGCATTCACCAGGTCACCGAACAGAGCTCCCTCGGCTCCGATGCACACGACCGAGCACGTGAATTGGGCCGGGTCTAGGCGAGGCATCAACGTCGTGACATGCCGTTCCGCGCCGCCGGTCCCCAGGTCAGGAACCACGTACATCACCCGCAGGGGGCGAACGGATCGCGTCACGGTACCTCCACGGGCACGGCCGAGGGTCGAATGGCCGCCCGGCCGGCTGCGGCGTGGTCGGCGGGAGCCGGGGTAGCCAACCACAGCGGCGGTCTTGGTTTACGCGCGGCCAATTCCCGGTCGCGGGCACCCATGACCATTCCGCAGATCAAGAACACCATGCAGATCGGGAAATCGAGCAGCCGCAGGTCCGCGAACGCGCCGGATACGATCTGGGTAGCTAGGGCAGAGATGCCGAGGAAGGCTAGGCGACGGCCCATCAGTCCGGAGGACGGCAGAATCCAGTACGTCCGCAACAGGAGACCGATCAGCGGGACGATTATACAGAGCCACAGCAGCAGGCCGACGAGGCCAAGCTCGACCAAAATTCCCAATTCGGTCTCGTGTGAGGCGATGCCTAGCCCATTGGCCCACGGGATGGCATTGGACCACTGCTGGTGGTCGTAGAAGTTGACCGCTTGGAATCGACTGATGCCCCATCCGAACACGGGCTCCCGCTTGAAGGCCCAGATCGAGGTGGAGATCGCATTTAGCCGATCCCACACCTCGCCTGCGGATCCGACTCCACCCGCATTCCGGTCAGAGCTGGTGAAGATCGACCAGTTCAAGCCGATCACCAGGACGATCGCGCCGATCAGGCCGGCGAACACGCTGCGGGCCCCCCGCACCAGGAGGACGCCGAGGACCAGCACAAGCGCGAAGGCCAGCCAATTCGACCGTGTGTGGGTGAGGAAGATGGCGTAGGGGGACGCCAGCGCGTACAGCCAGAGCAGGACCCGTCGCCATGCGGCCTGTCCACGCTCGGTGGCCAGCACGATGGCGATGACGAAGCCGACAATCAGGACCATGCCGTTGGCGACCGGCTGGTTGAACACGCCATTCGCGCGTCCCGGCCAGTTCGGTGCAGTGATGATGTACCGCGGCCATACCAGGCCCGGTGCGTCGAACTGGCAGATGCTCACCAGCGTCGAGTACGCGGCGAAGCCGAGGATCGACCACAACACGAACCGCACCGCCGATTCCCTGGCGAAGAGCCGCCTCCCCACCAGGTACAGCGTGAACGGGATGACCGTGCTGAGCTCGATGAAGCGAGGGACGGCCGTCACCTGCCCATTCACCGGGTATACCAGCGGCGGGTACTGGTGCGGCAGCACCATCGAGCCGTAGCACCACAGGGTGTACAGCACCATGGCCACCTCGACGAAGCTGACCCGCGACCGCAGCCGGACGTGCCGCTGCTGCCACATCCAGACCGCCGCCGACGCCACCAACAGCCAGAACGCGAGGATAAACGGGTCCGCCACTACCAGGTGCGGCAAGGTCAGCCGCAGGAACATGGCTCCGAGCAGGACGACCACCGCAAGCGGCGGGTAGCGCAAGCACGCCGCCACGATGACCGCTCCGAGGACAACCAGCAGGAGCAGGACACCGAAGCCACCAGGAACCCGCGACTTGAGGAGAGTGAGAGCGGTCATCAGGATGAACACCGCGCCGATGACCAGCGCACTCCCGGCCACGCCGCCCATCGGCGCACTGCCCTCGAACCGCCTGCTCATCGCCGGAGCGATGCGCTTGATCATGTCCGGCTGGCCCGTGAATTCGGGTCGACACCGGCCTGGCCATTCACGGTCGCCGTCTCTTCGCTGATGCGTGGGGTGACCCATGTCGCTGATGGCGTGGAACCCGGACGATTCGGTGCACCGGGGCCCGCCATGGTCGCGGTACGACCACTGCTACCCGACTTCGCGAGACGCCGTCTCGGCCGCTCCACGAAGACCACCCCGAGCAGGGACACGCCCACCCGCTCCATCTGGTCCCTGGCGGCCACGACCGAAACCGCGGACGAGCCGGCCCCGGCGACCAGCAGGGTGCGATCGGCGACGGAGCAGACCATGTACGACTCCGCCGACTCGGATACCGCCGGCGATTGGATCACAACCAGGTCGGCCATGCTCCGCAACGAGGCCACCAGCTTACCCAGGGCCTCCG
>DASXOV010000098.1:0-49503 GCA_036494005.1 Pseudonocardiaceae bacterium
CTCGATGCCCCAGTGCTCGCGGACGAGAGCGGCTATGCGGGGCGGGTCGGCGCGTTGCGCGGTCAGGCTGGTCACGCCGAGCGCGGCGACGCAGGACACGAGCCTGCCGGCGTGGTCGTGGACGTAGCGCTCGATCAGCCAGACCTGGTTGACGTGCGGGAACGGTAGGTCGGCTGGTGCGGGCAGGACCTGGATGGTGCGGGTGGTGACCCGGCCGTGGCCGTGCTGGACCTCGCGATGCGCGATCGGGGTGTCGGCCCAGGCCAGCGCGTCGAGGGCGGCGAACAGCCGGGGCTGGTTGTGCTTGGCGGTGAACACGAACTGCGCGCCGACCGAGTGCAGGTACTCGGCGTGGGCACGCTGGGTGTGGAGTGCGTCAGCGGTGAACACGGCCTGGGACAGGTCGACCCCGGCGGCGGCGAGCCCGCTCAGCAGCGGTGCGAACTGGGGGATCTCGTTGCTCTTCACACCGACCTCGACCTGGCCCAGCACCAGCTGTTCGCCGTGGGTACCCGCAGCCAGCAGGTGCACCTGGGCACCGTCGGCGTCGATCGCGCCGCGCACGGTCTTGCCGTCCACTGCGATCGCCACCAGCGTCGTCTCGTCGGCTCCCTGACCGGCGACGTCACCGGGATCTCCACGATCGAGGGCGGCCGCTTGCGCGTGCAGCCAGGCGCCGATCGCGGCGTCTACCGCGGCCGCGTCAGCCCCGGTGAGGACCCGCCACAAGGTGGACTTCGACGGGAACACGCTCTGCGAGCCCCGTTCGGCGGGTCGGCCGTAGAGCGCGACCAGCAACTCGGTGGGCACGTCGGCGACCCATCCGGCGATCGCGGTGAACGATCTCATCCCGGCCAGGACCGCCGCCGCGCACAATGTCAACACGACCGCGACCGGGTGATCTCGGCCCTGAGCACCGCGCCCATCGGACACCGCGGAGAAGCGTTGTAGCAGGTCAGGGTCATACAACGCGGCCGAGGGCAGGTCGGCGTCGGGCGACTCGCCCGCCACCGCGCCCTCGAGTGCTCTCGCGTAGGCGTCACCGATGACAGGATGAACCAGCAACGAGGCTCCGGTGGCAACGAGAAGTCTGTGAAGGGACCGCTCGTCCTACCGGAGCTTCGTTCGCCTACCGGCCCGACACGCCGAAGATCGTCATCTCTGGTCATCCAGACCGCCTCATCACCCCCATTGATCTTGGAACGCCCGTGCTGCCCGCCCTGACCCGCAGGGGGTATACGTAGTGGCCAGTAGCTACCGCATCCCGGTCTGCCGGAGATGGCCGATTTTCTGCTCACCCACTTTTCGCCAGTCAGCGCGGAGGAATTTTGTCGCGTTGTCAAGCCTGGCGAGGTCGTCCTGGTCGGTGGCCCCGGAGAAAATCACTTGTTCAGTTTCAAAGAATTGTTGTACGACACACCTGAGCGCCATGAGCCTGCCGACACTCTCATCGGTGAGTCCGGATTCGAACTGATCGACACACACTCCATCCGACACCCGCTGTCCCTGCACGAGCCAGGACAGGTCGCCAACTTGCTGCTCATGACACCGTTCTACTGGTCGGTCGACCACGCCACCCGTGACCGGCTTGCCAACCTGGACTCACTCGACACCGAAATCGACGTCGTCCTGCGCGCCTACCGAAGAACACCTCGGCAGAATGCGTAACGCGCCGCTACGGGTGCTGCTCGATGGCCGAGTGGGACGGAGCCGATGGAATCGGCCGGTACACCCGATCCCACGAGGCAGTGAAGATGTTGCAATTCGCGCAGGTCAAGTCCTGGAGTATCCCACCGCCGCACGACCGCCGAATGGTGGAGAGTTGCGCCCAGGCAGACTCGGTGATCGCTTTGCGGTATCGGTGAAACACAGGCGGCGGCCAACGAACTGACGAAGTCGCGGGACCTGTGGCAACCCACCCGTACCCAACCGCGCGGCGACCAGGGCTACGTGACCGCGCGACTGGAGCTCAGCCTGGGACGGCTGGACGCGGCAGAACCGTTCGCCGTGGCGTCGGTGACCCGATGGGAGGGCATCAGCAAGCTCCGCCGCAGCCAGTCGGCCACCGTCCTGGCCACCATGCAGGTGCAGCAGGCTTCCGCTGGTGATCACGGCTTGCGGGCTCTGTTGCCGCTGCCTGCACCGCCTCCGCTGGTGATCGCCGATCCCGGCACCTGCCCGCTGCCCGGTGTCCGCTCGGCGCCGGATACCTGCTCGGCGCCCGGCACCCGCTCGGCCCAGCCGACGACGATGCCCGCCAGCAGCAGTACCAGTGCGTTGAGGAAGTCGAAGTAGCGCAGGTCCACGGTCTGCCCGGTGATCTCCCAGCCGGCGAACGCGAAGATCGCGACGAGCGCGAGGCCGCGTCCGCAGAACCGGTCAACGGCCAGCGCTCGCACGGCGACGATCAACCGCCGGACGAGCAGCACGAGCACCGCCAGCCAGAGTCCGAGCCCGATCATCCCGAGTTCGGCGGTGATGCCGAGTTCGGTGTGCTGCGCCGCGACGCTGTACCCCCGGGACCAGTTGATCCCCGGGGCCCACTGTTTGTGCTGGTAGGTGTTGAGCTCGATGAAGCGCGAGATGCCCCACCCGGCGATCGGCTTCTCCTTGATCGCCGCGATCGCCGTGGCGGCCAGGTTCAGCCGGTCGTCCACTTCATTCGTGGAGGTGACGCCACCGGTGGGCCGGTCGCTGCTGAGCAGCGCCGACCAGTCGGCGGCAACGACCACCACGGCACCCGTCAGCGCGATGACGAAGCCGGCCCGGAAGTTCCTGGCCCATAACGCCCCGGCGATCAGCGCCAGGGCGAAGACCAGCCACACGATGCGGGAGTGGGTCAGGTAGATGGCGGGAATCGCCGCAACCGCGGCCACGACGGCCACGGCCCTGCGCCACTGCGGCTCACTCGGCTGGCTGGCCAGGAACAGAGCGATGACGAAGCCGATCACCAGCAGCAGCCCGTTGATCACCGGCTGGTTGAAGACACCGACGGCGCGGCCCTCCCAGTCCGGAGCGGTCACGATGTAACGGGGCCACACCAGCGCAGGGGCGTAGAACTCCGCGATGCTGACCGCGATGGAGTAGCCGAAGAATCCCATGACGATCCACAGCAGCCACCGCACGGCCGACTCCCGGTCGAAGACGAACCGTCCCACCACGTAGAGGACGAACGGGGCCATCGCGCCGGTGAGGATGAAGCGCCACGGTGAGAGGTCCTCACCGGTGCCGGGCACCATCGCGGGGTAGCTGTGCGGGGCGAGCGCCGACCCGATGTTCCAGGTGAGATAGAGGACCATCACCGCTTCGAGCGCGCCGAGCCGCGGCAGTCTGTTCACCCGGCGGGTGATGGCCACCGCAGCCGCCCCCAGCACCCCCATGAAGGCGAGGACGAAGGGGTCGACCGGCAGGTGGATCTTCGGCAGGGTCAATCGGAGGGCCAACCCGAAGAAGGAGATGACCAGCAGCAGGGCTATCGCGAAGGTCGGGCTGCGCAGCCCGGCGAACACCACGGCCGCCGCGACGCCCAGCACCAGGATGAGGAGGCCGGCATTCGGCGGAGCCGTGATCATCAGGGCCAGCTGGACACCCACCGTCGTCAGGAAGGCGACGATCGGAATCCACCACCGTCCACCGGAGAAGCCGGCTCGGCCGGTGTCACCGGATCCGTCCTGGGATCCGTCCTGGGGTGCGGCCACCTCGCCCGAGACCGCCCCCTCGGTCACCTCCGCGCCCCTCGGTCACCTTCCTCGCCGTCGACGGCCGAGGCGAACAGCGGCGGCCATTCCTCGACGCGCTGTCCGGTGGCCGGTGCGGACGCAGGCAGGTCTGGGCCGTCCGAGCTCCCGGCAGGGGGTCGTGAACGGCCCGAAGGGGACTCGATGATCACGACGCCGAGCACGGTGGCCTCGACCTGCTCCAGGATCTGGCAGGCCTCCGCGGCGTCGCCCGCCCGGGTCGCGTTCTCCTCGACGACGAGGATGGTGCGGTCCGAGGAGGCGCAGACGACCTGGCCCTCCGCGGCTTCGATGATGGAAGGGGCTTCGATGACCACCAGGTCCGCGATGCCGGTGACCCGGCGGACCAGGTCGGCGAACCGGTCCCGGCCGAACAGCGCGTAGGGGTCGCCCGAGTAGTTGCCGGGGGGCATCACCTGCATGGTGTTGCACCATCCCGCCACGACCTTGCCCTCCAGGCCGACCGTGTACGGGCCCGGACCACCGGCCAGGACCTCCGCCACCCCCATCCGGTCCTGGTGCTCGTCCCTGCGCCGTGACTGGCTGTGCTGGTGCAGGTCGGCGCACATATGCAGGGTCCGCTCGCCCTGGATGGCCCGGTAGTAGGCGAGGCCTTCGGCGACCCGCGCGACACCCGCGGACGAGCGCGGCGAGGTGATCGCGATCGTTGCGGGGCGACTCAGGTCGCCCAGGCTGACCACATTGGCCAGCCGCTTGAAGCGCTGCGCGCGGGTCCGCTCGGAGGCTTTGGACCTGCCGCCGGGAAGGACCGCGAGGGTGTCCAGACCCAGCCGGTCCCGCACGTCGTGCGGGTTGGCGAGCCGGTTCTCGACACCGGCGAAGGCGAGCGCGACGGCGCAGCCGAGCACGAGGCCGCCGACCAGCCCGAGTGCCCCGCTCTGCAGCAGCTTCGGGGACGCCTTCGTCACACCGGCGTGCAGCTGTAGTTCGTTGAGCTGGCTGGAGGTGTCCGACTGGAGCTGGGTGATCTGGGACTGCAGGTTGAGGATGGTGTTGGTGCTGAGCGACGCCTCGGGACTCGACCCGGGCAGCGTCACCAGCAGCGCGCGTTCCTTGGTGATCTGGTTCTGCAGATTCGAGATCTTGCTGTCCCGATCGGAGATCAGGTTCGCGTTCACCTCGGTGCGGAACGACTTCGCCATGGCCGCGGCGGACGAGTCGGCGAGATCAGGGTTCGACGCGGTCGCCTCGATGTAGACGATGGGGCTGGTGGCTGCGGTGCGGGCGTTGAAGGTGAGGCCGCCCGGCACGCCTGCGGTCTTGCTGAGTACGTCCTGGTAGGACTTGTTGTTGAAGTACTCCGCGTACCCCTGCGCCAGTGGAGCGTCCTGCTCGGGAGCCCGGTCCTTCGAGATGATCGTCAGGGTCGAGAGCCCGGTGTAGGTGGTGTGCTGGCCGAGTGCTGCCGCCAGAGCCGCGAGAACCGCAAGGACTGTGATGGCGATCACCAGCCAGACGCGACGGCGTATGCGGTCCAGCTGCATTCGAAGCGGGCTCATTCCCTGCGCCTTCTTGGGTCGCTGGCCGCCGAGGCTCGGCGTCCAGATGGTTCTCGGCGTCCAGATGGTTCTCGTCGTCAACTGGTTCTCGTCGTCAACGCCAACACCGGCAGGTAGTTGCGCGGCCGCCGCCATCGGCGCCCATTCGGCGTATCGCCCTGCACGCTCCAGTGTTACCGCAGACGGGTAAGGCCGCTGCTCAGCGTAACGAGCTGACCCCGATGTTCGATATCCGCGCTCTCACGGGCCGCAGCGGTGTGCCATCCGGCCGGCCGATGTGAACCCCGCACCAGGCGGGCGGCCTGCGATCGGGCCGAGAGATCAGCCCAGGTGAGTCGATACTACATCCGTTGAGGTGCGGTGACGCCCAGCAGGCCGAGGCCATTGGCCAGCACGATCCGCACGGCCTCGACCAACCATAGTCGCGCCCTGCCCTGGTCAGTGAACGGCTCGTCGCCATGAGGTAGCACTCGGCACGCGTCGCAGAACTGATAGTAGGTGCCGGCGAGTTCTCCCAGATACCTCATCACCCGGTGTGGTTCGCGCACGTGCGCTGCCCTGGCCACGACGCCCGGAAACTCGCCAAGCGTCGTGAGGAGGTCGTGCTCCCGGTCGTGGACCAGCACGGCCGGATCGTAGTCATGGCCGCGTATCAGGCCCAATTCGGCGGCGTTGCGCAGCAGTGATGCGCTCCTTGCGTGAGCGTATTGCACAGAGTAGACGGGGTTGTCGTTGCTTCGCCGGGTCCACATGTCCAGGTCGAGATCGACCGTTTCGCGCCCGTAACTCTCACCCCGCTCAATGATCATGCCCGCAAGCGTTCCGGTTGCCGCGGCGTTCAGCCGGATGTTCAGGAACCCCGGGCCTGCAACCTCCACGCTCCGCACAACGGGCTCGTCGCCGAGCTTCTCGGACATGGACTGGGCGAGCTCACGTGGTGCAGTACCCACCTTCTTCGCCAGTTGGAGAGCGAGCGTCGAGGCATAGTCACCGTGGTCCGGATTCCTGGGCCGCTGCAGAGCAGTCGTCGCCGGCAGCACAGACAGGTCGAGACCTCGATCGGTCAGCGCCGCCGCGGCGGCGGCCAGGACGGCTTCGGCGAGTTGGGCGGGGGTCACCAGGCCGATGTTAGAGCGGGCGGCCTGCGGGGGCGGCCTCTGAGCGGAGTGCGGGTGCCACCGGGGCGCCGTGAGGAAACCCGGGACCGTGCCGCTTCCGGCGTGAAACGAAATGCAGTCGACTGGCGACAGAGAGTGAAAGACCATCGGTCCCGTTTGCGCCTGGCTGGGGTCCGCGGTGGAGCAGGGAGGAACATCCGTGGCGGAAGCCGGTCCTTCGACTCGGTTCCGGGGAGTTGCGCTGACCGTGCTGGCGGCGGGAGGGGTTTTCCTGCCGGTCGCCGTGATCGCCTTGGGCGGGCTCGGGCTGCTGCCCACCCCGAGTAGCTCGGCGACGGTGGGTCAGACCGTCCGAGACGACCAGGTCGCGATGGCCGCCTACGGCGCTTCCGGGATCGTGCCGCAGTCGGGCGACCTGAGTGCCGCCGTGCTGGCGAGCATCACCAGCGCACCCGTCATGGGTGCCGATCCGTCCGTGGGCATCCCGGAAGGCGCGCTCAGCATCCCCCCGGCGGCGCTGGCCGCCTACCACCGCGCTCAGGACGCGATCGCGCTGCAGCAACCCGGTTGCCAGCTGAACTGGACACTGCTGGCCGGTCTCGGCAGGGTGATCTCCGATCACGGCAGCGGCGATCTGGATCTCGCGGGCAACAGTTCCCACCCCATCGAGGGGCCACGCCTGGACGGCAGCCCCGGTCTCGCGAGCATCCCCGATACCGATCAGGGCCGGCTCGACGGCGACACCGAATGGGATCGGGCCTCGGGACCTCTGCAGATCATCCCGAGCGTGTGGCAGCGGGTCGGCGGTGACTCCAACGGCGACCGTTATGCCAGCCCGCACAACATCTACGACGCCGCACTCGGCGCGGGCCGGTATCTCTGTGAGGATGACGCCGTGCTCACCGGGGTGGCCAACCAGGCTCGTGCCGTGTTCCGCTATCAGCGTTCGGATGTGTTCGTCCGCGCGGTGATGGCGTGGTCGCAGGCCTACGGTCCCCGCCTGGTCCCGGGTCCCGAGCCGGCGCCGGTGCTGCCCCCGGTGCAACAGATCCCGCCGCGGTCCACCGTGCCACCGCCGCCCGGGTCACGTCCGCCGGGTGCGCCACAACCGCCGCTGTCCGTGCTGCCGCCGCCCGTGCTGCCGCCGCCCGGCAGTACGCAGTTCCCCTACCCGCGCACGACGCCCGACCCGCGCACGATGCCGGACCCGACCATGACGGTCCCCCCGACCACCAAGTTGACGACCACGACCACCAAGTCGACGCCATCCAGGGCCAGTTCAGGTACGTCGACAACGACGGTGCCCCTGTCTTCCTCGGTCAGCACACCACTGTCGTCGTCCGTGCCGCCACGATCCTCCTCGCGCGCGTCGTCCTCGGCGCCACCTCGATCATCGTCCTCGCCATCGCGGTAGCGGTTCGCGAATCGATTGATGCTTGATCTGTGGATGTGGCCGGGCTGGTCGGCTGGTGTCGGGTGGTGGTTATTTGTGATCGGCGATCCGCGGCTACCCATCCACCGCGGCCAGGTACGACCTCAACATGATGGACGCCGTCCGCAACGTGATCCTTGGGGTGTCAGGCCCGAGTAGCTCGCCGGTTTCGATGTCGCCGTGCACCCGCAGCGCTGTCCGATGACCCACTGGGTTCAGTGGCGCCGCATCTCATCGACGACATCAACCTGCACGCGCGGCTGGCCGGCTGTCGAACCCACGGGCTGGCTGACCGCCGACTTGTACCGGCCGGTGCGGTCAGCGCCGCGTACACCGCTCACGCAAGACGTGCCCGCAGTTGCGCGAAGGACCCGGCGGCGGCGTCCCGCGCGGAGATCGCACTGACCGGCAACGGCCATGCGATGCCCAGCTCGGGGTCGTCGTAGCGCACCCCGAGATCGTCGGTCGGGTCGTGTTCCCGATCGATGCGGTAGCACACGTCGGCCATCTCGCTGAGGGCCTGGAAACCGTGCAGGAAGCCGACCGGCACGTAGAGGTGCGCGAAGCCGACGTCGTCGAGCCGGAACACCGCCACCTGGCCGAAGCTCGGCGAGCCAGGGCGGATGTCCACCAGCACGTCGTGCACCGCGCCGTGGGCGCACCGCACCAGCTTCGCCTCGCCAGGATCGGACCGGCCGTGCATTCCGCGCAGCACGCCGCGACGGGAGCGGGACTGCGAATCCTGCACGAAGCTCGCCGGGTCGAGACCGGCGTCGCGGGCGATCGCGACGTCGAACGTCCGGGTGAACAGCCCCCGCTCATCCCGATGTGGGGTGGGGACGAACAGCAAGACCCCGTCCATCGTGGTGGTCAGCACCTGCACCGGTCCACTATCTCAGGCCGGATCCAGCCGGCTACGGGGGTCTTGATGATGCGCGCTGCGATCTGTCGTTCGGGGTGAGCGGCGTCCCGCTCGATCACCGGGCTGCGCCGCACCGGGATTCACCGCGGTGTCACTGTCCGCGATCGCTGACGCCGTATCCGCGAAACGGGACGGGGACGCTGCTGTCCTCGCCACCGCCCGTTTCGTCCTTGCGGCCGTCGCGATCGGCTCCACATCGTCGTTGCCAGTGTCGCGATGAACGACGGCGCGCGCCGACCGGTCCGGCTCGCGCTGTAACGCGTGACGTCCCGATTCGATATGGCAACTGACAGCAGTCGTCTACCTCATCCGGGGGGGTAGTCAGTTCAGCAGTCCCGCGGGCTCCCTCAACTTGACTGTGGGATCTGCCTGCGCAGGTTTGCAGATGTCGAAGCTGGCGCCATGGGAACCGATGACCGGGATGGAAGTGGGCGACGTGGTCAACAGCGCGGACTCAGTCAGGTCGGCTATGCTCGTTGCGGAACGTCTACCGCGAGTACCCGTCATTCGGTGGGAACAGGCCTACCGCGGGGTCGTCGCATTCGCAGATTTGATCATCATTGCGATATCCCTTCGGCTGGGGCTGGTACTCACCGGCGGTAGTCTCACCGGGCTTTTCCCGGGCTTCATTGCCGTCCTCACCGCAACGATCCTGTTCGGAAGCATGATCGCTTGCCGGGTATGGGAGCCTCGGGTACTCGGGCAAGGTGCCGACGAACTCCGTCGCCTGGTCAAATCGGTCGCGATTGCGGCAGTGGTGTTGGGCCTGACGGCTCTCGTTTCGGAAACGTGGTACTTCCGACCTTGGGTATTCGGTGTGCTTCCGGCTACTGGTGTGTTCCTCACGATTTCCCGGTACGCGCTACGACGAATATTGCACCTGAAGCGCGCACGTGATCTGTGCATGCATCCGGTCCTTGCCGCAGGCAGTGTCGACGAGGTCGCAGACCTCATCGATCGCACCCGCCGGGAACGGCATTACGGATGGATGGTCACCGGAGTCTGCGTTCCGGGCACCGCCGGCCTGGACCGGCTGGACGAAGTTCGCGGAGTCCCGGTATTGGGTGGCTTCGCCGATGTCGCTGAGCTGGTGCGTCGGCAGAATCACCACGTGGTGGCGGTGACGCCGGACCCGCACTGGACCCGTCAGCAGTTGCGACAACTGGCCTGGGACCTGGAGGGAATGCCTGCCGAGCTAGTGGTCGCCCCAGCGTTGATGGAGATCACCGGGCCCCGCCTGCACGTGTCTCCCGTGTACGGGCTGACCCTGTTACATGTAAGCCAGCCGACGTTCAACGGTGGACGGTGGATCTTCAAAGCAGCTATCGACCGGCTGGGGTCGCTCCTCGTACTGCTCATGATCGCCCCTGTGCTCTTGATGGTGGCGGTGGCGATCAAGGTGGACAGCGCAGGACCGGTGTTGTTCCGCCAGCAACGGGTCGGTAAGGCGGGCGAACGGTTCTGGATGTTGAAGTTCCGCTCCATGGTTGTCGATGCAGAGCAGCGGCGGTCCGAGCTCGACGGGGTGAATGAGGCTGGTGGCCCGATGTTCAAGATCCGACGGGATCCGCGCGTCACACGGGTGGGCGCGTTCCTCCGTCGTTATTCACTCGACGAACTGCCGCAGCTGATCAACGTCCTGCTCGGTGACATGTCGTTGGTCGGCCCCCGGCCCCCGTTGCCCGCGGAGGTCGAACTGTATGGATTCGACGCCCGGCGGCGCTTGCTCGTCCGACCCGGCTTGACCGGGCTGTGGCAGGTCAGCGGGCGCAGTGACCTGTCGTGGGAGGAGACGGTTCAGCTTGACCTGCGCTATGTCGAGAACTGGTCGCTGGCAATGGACGGTTTGATCGTCTGGAAGACCGTAGGCGCGGTGCTGGGAGGTCGCGGTGCGTACTGATTGGGACGCCGACCCAGTCATGAGCCTCACACTGCCGGCACCGTTGTGTCGGTTCTGTGGTTCTGATCGGTTGGACACGTTCATCGACCTTGGTGCCACCCCGCCTTGCGAACGATTTCTTACCGCGGCGAATCTGAATGAGCCGGAAATGACGTACCCGCTGCATGTTCGGATATGCTCCAGATGCCTGCTTGTGCAGCTTCCCCCGCTCATCACCCCTGAAGGTACGTTCACCGAGTATGCTTACTATTCCTCGTTCTCGACGTCCTGGGTGGAGCATGCCGGACGCTTTGTCGAGGCTGCGGTGGGGCGGCTCGGCCTCGGTATGGATTCCTTTGTGGTGGAGGTGGCGAGCAATGATGGTTATCTGCTGCAGCACGCCGTGGCCCGCGGGATTCCTTGCTTGGGCATCGAGCCGTCGGTAAACGTCGGTGAGGCGGCCCGGGAGCGGGCGGTGCCAACGCTGACAGCTTTCCTGACACCCGAGACCGGGCGGGTGGTGCGTGCCGAGTATGGCGCGGCCGACCTGGTCGTGGCCAACAATGTTTATGCGCATGTGCCCGATATCTGCGGCTTCACCGAAGGGCTGCGCGAATTGGTGGCCGATGACGGATGGGTGTCGATCGAGGTTCAGCACCTGCTCACGCTGATCCAGCAGGCCCAGTTCGACACGATCTATCACGAGCACTTCCAGTACTACACCGTGCGCACGGCGCAACGCGCCCTCGCTGCGGGCGGCCTCACGCTCGTCGACGTCGACTTGCTGCCTACCCATGGTGGTTCGATCCGGCTCTGGGCCAGGCCGGACGCGGCTGCAGGCGAGCCGTCGCCCGCAGTAGCCGCAGTTCTCGCCGCGGAGAACGCCGCAGGTCTGTCGACGGTGCAGGGGCACCTGGGGTTCGCGGTCGCGGTTGATCGGGTGCGGGCCGACCTGCTGCGCTTCCTGCTCGACGCGGCCGCCGCGGGCAAGACCGTGGTGGGCTACGGGGCACCCGGGAAAGGTAACACCCTGCTCAACTATTGTGGCATCCGCACGGATCTGCTGCGTTATGCTGTCGATCGCAATCCCTATAAGCACGGGCGCTTCACGCCGGGCACCCGAATTCCCATCCACCCGCAGGAGCGAATCGCGGCCGACCGGCCTGATTACGTACTGGTTCTCCCGTGGAATCTGCGCGATGAGCTCACCGAGCAACTCGCCTACATCTCCGACTGGGGTGGCAGGCTGCTCTTTCCGATCCCCACCCTGGAGGTGGTCGCACCATGAAGGTCGTGCTGTTCTGCGGCGGTTACGGAATGCGGATGCGTGACGGCATTACCGACCTGCCCAAGCCCATGGTCACGGTCGGCCCCCGGCCGCTGCTGTGGCACGTGATGCGCTACTATGCGCACTTCGGGCACAAAGACTTCGTACTCTGCCTCGGATACGGAGCACATCACATCAAAGACTTCTTCCTCAACTACACCGAGACCGGGTCGAACGACTTTGTGCTTCGCGGCGGCGAAGTGGAGATGCTGTCGGTGGATGCCAGCGAATGGACGATAACTTTCGTGCACACCGGACTCGACTCCCCGATCGGTGAGCGGTTGCGCCGTGTACGGGAGCACGTGGCGGGCGAGGATATGTTCCTGGCGAACTATGCCGACGTGCTGACCGACGCGCCATTGGACGATGTCATCGGCCGGTTCGCCGCTTCGGGTGCGGTGGCCTCACTGCTGGCGGTTCCGCCCCAGTCGGCGTTCCACTGCGTGCAGATCGGAGAGCACTCGCTCGTGGACGAGATCATCGGAGTGAACACGTTGCCACTGTGGGAGAACGGTGGATATTTCGTGCTGCGGCCAGAGATCCTCGACTACATCCCCGAAAATGGAGACCTGGTCGGCGATGCCTGCACCGAACTGGCCAAACGCGGTAAAATGCTCGCTTATCCGTACCGGGGTTTCTGGCATCCGGCGGACACGGTGAAGGAGCGCGCCGCTCTGGAAGCGGCCTATCAAGCGGGTCATCGTCCGTGGATGCTGTGGGAACTACTGCGCGACCGCAACCCGATGCACGGACTCGTTGCTCAAGGTGCGATGCGCTGATGCATGCCTTGTTGTCGGGTAATGTCGAGCATCTGCTGGTGCTCGGGGCGCACTGTGACGATGTAGCGATCGGGGCGGGCGGCACGCTGCTCACGCTTTGTCAGGCCAATCCCGGGCTCCGGGTGACCGCGCTGGTGCTGGTGGGGGGTGGCACCGACCGGGAGACCGAGGAACGCGCGGCGCTCGCCGCGTTCTGTCCGAAGGCCGAGCTCGAGCTCACTGTTCTCGACCTGCCCGACGGGCGGGTGCCCGCCCACTGGGACCGAGCCAAGCAGGCTCTCGAAGACCTTCGCCGCCGGACCGATCCGGACCTGGTGCTGGCGCCGTCGACGCACGATGCTCACCAGGACCATCGCGAGTTCGCCCGCTTGGTGCCCACCGCGTTCCGTGACCACCTGGTGCTCGGTTACGAGATCCTCAAGTGGGACGGTGATCTTGCCCAACCGCAGGCCTACCTCCCGCTACCCGAGGAGGTGCTGGACGAGAAGGTGGCGCTGTTGCACCAGCATTATCCGTCGCAGCGGGGAAGAAACTGGTTCGATACCGACGCTTTTGTCGGACTCGCACGAGTGCGAGGAGTACAGTGTCAGGCCCGGTACGCGGAGGCCTTTCACGTCTCGAAGTTCATACTTTCTGCGCAAAGAGCTGATGAGGGGGGATGACCTCGTGCGGGTACTTGTGACGGGGCACCAGGGATACCTGGGAACGATTATGGTGCCGGTGCTCTCGGCGGCGGACCACGACGTGGCCGGGCTGGACTCCGGGCTGTTCGCGGACTGCGTGCTCGGGCCCGCCCCGGCGGATCCGCCTGCGCTCGCAGTGGACCTGCGCGATGTCACCGCCCAGATGCTGACCGGCTTCGACGCCGTGGTGCACCTGGCCGCGCTGTCCAACGACCCGCTCGGCTCATTGGCACCGGAGATCACGTACGCGATCAACCTGCACGCGTCCGTCCGCCTCGCCCGGCTGGCAAAGGAGGCGGGCGTCCGGCGATTCCTCTACGCCTCGACCTGCTCGGTGTACGGCGCGGCCGGTGGCGACGAATTGGTCACGGAGGATGCCCCGCTGCGCCCGGTCACTCCGTACGCGGAGTCCAAAGTGCGAGTCGAGGACGCGTTGTTCGCACTGGGGGATGATGATTTCTGCCCGGTCTCGCTGCGCAACGCGACCGCGTTCGGATTCTCGCCGCGGCTGCGCGCGGACATTGTCTTGAACAATCTCGTTGGGCACGCCGTGCTGGACGGGGTCGTCCGGGTACTCTCCGACGGCACTCCGTGGCGGCCGCTGGTGCACGCCGCCGACATCGCGGCGGCCTTCCGCACCGCACTGGCCGCGCCGCGTGACGCGGTGTACTGCCGGGCACTCAATATCGGCTACGCGGCCAACAATGTCACTGTTGCGGACATCGCTGATGCCGTCGTGGCGACCGTTCCCGGTTCGACGCTGGCCATCACCGGCGAAACCGGCGCTGACCCGCGCTCGTACCGGGTGGACTTCTCCGCCGCGCGGGCCGCGCTGCCCGGCTTCGATCCGCAGTGGACCATCGAAGCCGGCGCGCGGGAACTCTACCGAGCCTACGTTGACCACGGTCTGACCAAGAAGGATTTCACGCAGCGCTTCACCAGGCTCGCCCGGCTCTCGCACCGGCAAGCGGCGGGTGAGCTGTCCGCGGACATGTACCCGCGGTCGGCGCAGCCGGTGGAGGCGACGGGGACACCGCGGTGGTGAGCCCGCCGCGGTGCCGGTTCTGTCGGGGGACCGATGGCGAGATCGTGCTCGACCTCGGCCATCAGCCGGCCTGCGATCACTTTCCCCTCGCGACGGACCCGCTGCCGGACCCCGTGCATTCGTTGCGGCTGTGGTTGTGCCCCACCTGCGGGCTGGCTCAGCTGGCCGAGGATGAGACGAGCGCTGACGAGCCTCGCGGTGTGGAGCCGCAGGCGCTGGTCGACCAGGCGGGCGACGCGGTGGATCGCGTCCACCGTTCGGGCCTGCTGCGCCGCGGCGCCTCCGTGATCGAGTACGGCAGCCCGCATGGTGGCTCCTGGCTGGACTTGCTCACCACCCGGGGGTTGCACGTCGCGGCGGCCGACGAGCCCGCCGATGTGGTGCTGGACTGCTTCGGGCTGATGCACGCCCGCGACCAGCGTGCCGCGTTGGCGCAGCGGGCCGCCCGGCTCGCCGGCGACGGCGTGCTGCTGCTGCAGTACCACAGCCTCGCCGCGATCCTGCACGGTGCCCAGTGGAACGCGGTGCGCCACGGCCACTTCGCCTATTACTCCACACAGGTGCTGCTGGGCATGCTCGACGCCGCCGGTCTGGGTGCCACCGCGGCGTGGCGGTTCGATCTCTACGGCGGCACGGTTCTGCTGGCAGCGCGCCGGGGGGGACAGCCGGACCGTTCGGTGCTGGACCTGGAGCGCGAGGAGACTACCGCCGGAGTACGCAGTCCGCAGCGCGTAGCCGCCCTCCAGCAGGATGCCACCCGCGCCGCCGACGCCCTGCACGCCTTCCTCTTGGAGGCGAAGTCGGCGGGGCGCCGGGTACTGGGTTACGGTGCCGCCTCCCGCGCGGTGGTGCTGCTCAATCGCGCCGGGATCGGGCCGGACCTCCTGCCCGGGGTGGCTGATGCCTCGCCAGCTAAGCACCGGCGCCGGATCCCCGGCGTCGGGATCCCGGTGGTGGCACCGGAACAACTCGTCGCAGCCCGTCCGGACCATGTGCTGTTGTTCGTGCCGGACCTGCTCGACGAGGTGCGGGCGGTGTTCCCAGCAGTGGAGGCGGGTGGCGGTCGATGGGTGCTGCTCGATCCGGTACCCCGCGTGCAGGAGGCCGCACTCCTGCCGTCGATCACCGGCCGGGGAATGGGCTGAGTCCCGCTACGTCATCCACAGACCGCCGGAAGGACTTCCCATGCGCAGAATCCGGATCGCCGCGGCCAGCGCCGCTGCCGCTGTCGTCCTCGTCGGCTGCCAGTCCAGCGGCGCTACCGGCAGCGGCCCCCCGCCGCCGCAAACCACCACGATCGGCGCCCCATCGTCCGGGCTCAACCTGCCCCGGGTGTCATGGGACGGTGGCCCCGCCTATTGGAATCAGTGGGCGTCCACGAAGCCGTGGACCAACCCGGCGTTCTTCCCGATCGGGGTGTGGTACGAGTCGGTCACTCAGCAGTCCGACGTCGACCTGGACAAGGGCGCCGGGCTCAACACTTATTTCGAGTTGACCAGCGACTCCGACATGAGCCTGATTCGCGGGGCGGGCATGTGGGCGCTGCCCAGCAAGCCGATCACGGGTTACGGTGCTGAGACGGTGGGGTGGCTGCTCACCGATGAAGCGGACCTCTGGGGCCACGAGGGTTCCGACGCGTGGACCGGCAAGTTCCCCGGCCAAGGGGAGGTGTGCAACCCGCCCGTCGACAGTGGCGGGCTATGTGGGTACACCGTGCTCGATACCCTGCGCAAGCGTTTGCCACAGGACGGTCGACCACATTACCAGAACCTCGGATTCGGGCTCGATACCTATATGGTGGATGATAAGGCAGCCAAGTTCTTGGACTATTCGGAACTGGCTTCGATCGATCGCTACTGGTACACCGACGACGGAATCTGTACCAATGCCGGAATCAACGTGCCGCCCAGTCAGTGCCATCTCGCGGCCAGCTATGGTGCCTCCGTCGACCGGATGCGCTACCTCGAAAGTCTCGACGGCAGGCACGCCCCGGTGTTCGGATTCGTCGAGGACGGTGTGCCGTTCTACCAATTCACCACCCAGATCAAGCCCGAGCAACTGGCTGGGGCGGTGATGAGTGAGCTTATTCACGAGGCGCGGGGGATAATCTACTTCAACCACGACTTCGGTGGTCCTTGTATCTCTCAGCATGTGCTCCGTGATTTGTGCGGCGCACAGATCCGGCCGATGGTCACCACCATGAATCAGCGAATCACGGAGCTTGCCCCGGTGTTGAACACCCAGTCGTACAAGTGGACGTTTAATTCGAGCATGGACACGATGCTCAAACAGGGGCCGGATGGGTCCTATTATGTGTTCGCGATGGTCGGCCGGGGTAAGCCCACCGGCACCGTGACCCTGACGCTGCCTCCTGGGCTGACTGGTGCCAAGGCTGATGTGCTCTACGAGAACCGTAACGTGCCGATCAAGAACGGAACCATCACGGATAGTTTCGCCGCTGAGTACACCTGCCACATTTACCGCATCACGCCATAGTTCATGGCGGCACTCGAACGAGCCGGGAGACCTGTGACACCCGTGATGATGCAGCGATAGACCGATCGACGGAGGAGTGCCGATGGCATCGGCGGTGGATCAGGCGGCCGACGAGCCCGCAGTTGGGCGGCGGCCGTCCGTGGAGCGCGGTCGGCTGGTCGGCCTGGACGGGATCCGCGGCCTGGCGGCCCTGTTCGTCGTGCTGCATCACTGCTGGCTGCTGTCGTTCCCTGGCTTTCCCGTCAACACCGGCCCGGCCTGGACCGGCTGGCTGCTCTACGGGCACCTCGCCGTTGTGGTGTTCATCACGCTGTCGGGTTTCTCGCTGGCCGTCGCGCCCGCCCGGTCCGGCTGGCGGGTGGACGGCGTCCAACGGTTCTTCCGCCGTCGCGCCTGGCGGATCCTGCCCCCCTACTGGGCGGCGCTGCTACTCAGCTTGATCATCGCGTGGACCGTTGTGCCGCAGCCCGGCGGCGGGTCACCCACCAGCAGGTCGGTACTCGTCTACGGCCTGCTGGTGCAGGACGTCTTCGGCGCGCCGACCCCGAACGGCGCATTCTGGTCGATCGCGATCGAGGCCCAGTTGTACCTGGTGTTCCCGGTGTTGTTGTTGCTTCTGCGCCGGGTCGGCGCGGTAGTGCTGCTCGTGGTGGCCACCGTGACGGTCGTGACGATCGAACTGCTGGCCGGTGGCTTTCCGCTGGCCGGGTTGCTGTTGCGGCTCACCCCGCAGTTCGCGGTGCTCTTCGCTGTCGGCATGGTGGCTGCGGGCGTGGTCTCGGTCGGCGGGCGGCGCTGGCGCGGACTGCCGTGGGAGTGGCTGGCGCTGGCGGCCGCTGTTCCGGTGTTTCTGACGATCATGCTGCAGGGTTCGGTGTGGACTGTCGAGCACTACGCCTGGGTGGACCTGGCGATCGGGCCGGCCGCCGGCCTCCTGCTGGTCAGTGTGTCGCTGGGCGGCCCCTCAGCGCTGATCCGGGTGCTGGACACCCGCCCGGTGCGCCGGCTCGGCTCGTTCTCCTACAGTCTCTACCTCACGCATGCGCCACTGGTCGTCGTGGTACACCACGTCGTCGCCCCGTCCGTGCGCCCTGGGGTACTCACCTTCCTGGTGACGCTCGCCGTGGCGGTGCCGCTGACCCTGGCGGTGGCCCTGGTGTTCGCGGCGGTGTTCGAGCTGCCGTTCCAGCGTCACCGTTCGTCCGCCGCGCTGCTCGGGGCAGTACGGTCCCGCTTGTCCTCGGCGTTGTCGCGGACTCCCTGAGCCGCCCCCTTCTGATCAGTCCACGTCACTGCGCTGGCGGCCCAGCGTTGGAGAAGGAGCACGACAGCCGACGCGGCGATCAGGATGGTCAAGCCGTCCAGCGGCATCCTCAGACGCAGCCTGGTGAAGAAGACCGCAAGCAGCAGCACTTGGCCGATCATCACCCAGAGTGCTGCCTTCTCGACAGGGCGCAGTGGCCGCGTGCGTAACGTCAGAACGCGGAGCAGCGCGAGCCCGAGCAGTGGATAGAAGGTCAGTGCGGACACCAAGTCCTTCCCTGTGCTGCTCTGACCAGTGGTGGCGAGCTCGTTGCGGAAGGAGAAGTTCTGTACGACCTTCTCCACATACAACCCGGCAGCCCGAGCCGGGTGGCCGGTGATCCAGTTGACGGCCTCGTCGCGGTAGAAGCGATCGAGTTCCACCTCGTCGAGATGGAGCTGGTCGGCGCGCTGCCGATAGGCGGAGATGTCACCGCCCGGTCCACTGGTCGCCGTGACCTTCTCGCTGTTGCCCAGCAGCAGGTTGACTCCGTTGTTCGTCGAGACCGGCACGAAGGCGTGCAGTTGTACCGCGTTGCGCACGCACCATGCCGCAGGGAGTAGCGCGATCGCAAAAAGGCTGATCGCGAATGCACGCAGGATCCGGCGCCGGGACTCCGCGCGCCGGTGGCTCCAGGCCAGCCAGCCGAGTATTGCGAGCACGAAGGGACCGAATGTGGGCACCGTGAGCGTGAGCAGACCGCCCGCCAGACCGCCGACGGCGGCGTATCCGAGGCGGCGGCCGGGTGGAAGATGCTGCGGCGAGATCGCCTGCAGGGCCAGATGGAGGAACAACAGCAGCAGGAACAAGGCCGGTATCTGCGGATACAGCGCGGTCGCGGTGTAGGCCAGCAGCGGGTAGCCGGCCATCAGGACGGCGGCGAGCGCCCCCACCGCATCCGAGTGGGCCCGTCGGCCGAGAAGGAACACCATCCAGATCGCGCCGGCCAGACTGATCACGCCGATCATGCGCATTGCCGGCACGCTGCCGCCTGAGATGAGATGCACCGGCAGCAGCAGCAGCGGGTAACCCGGTGGGCGGTACGCGGTGGCGGCCCCGGAAGCGGTGCTGAAGCCCCTTCCCTCCGCCATCGAACGGGTCAGTTCGAGGTAGTCGCGCTCGTCGAGGTAGCGGATCTGGTCGGACAGCAGGATTGCGTAGGCCGTGGTGGCGATCAGGTTGAGCGCCAGTGCGACCAACACGATCGTTCGGCTGTGCTGACCCATGGCGGTCAGGGCTGCGGATACCGCCACCCGCGCACGACGGCGGATATCCGAGCGAGGGTAGGTCTTCACGCCAGGTTAGTCGAGGTCGCAGCCAGGTTCGTTAGCGGTCGCGCCGGGTAACGGACGCGAACGCGGCCGCGATACCCAGCTGAATATCGAATATCTGGGAACCGGCCGTGAGGCCTATGCCCCCGGCGATGCCGCACGACGGGCGGGAGTACTACGTGATCGCTGAGGACGGACGGGGGTACGGGATGAAGGTCGAGGATGGTAACGCGCTCGTCGACGTCGGCGGACTAGGTCTGTCTCCGCTCACCGAGGCCGACGTGGTGGCGCACGTGCGTGCAGCCTGGCGGGCCGGGGGCGGCGGCACGATCGTGACCGCGAACGTCGATATCCTCCGGGCGGTGATCCGCGACCGCTCGCTGGCCGAGCTGGTGGCGGGCGCATCGCTCGTGGTCGCCGACGGCATGCCGTTGGTCTGGGCGTCGCGGCTGATGGGGGAGCCGCTACCCCAACGAGTCGCCGGGTCCTCCCTCGTCTTCTCGCTCAGCGAGGCCGCGGCGGAAGACGGAAGGTCGATCTTCATGCTGGGGGGTGACCCCGGCGTGCCGGAGGCCGCGGGGTGCGCGCTGCAGTCCCGGTTTCCGGGCTTGCGGGTGGTGGGTAGCGCGGCACCCCCGGTCGGCTTCGAGGAGACCGAGCACGGTATGGCGGAACTCGTGCGCGCCGTCACTGCGGCGGCGCCGGACCTCGTCTTCGTAGGGCTCGGATTCCCCAAGCAGGAGCGGACAATCCAGCGACTGCGTACGGCGCTACCGGACGCGTGGTACCTGGGATGCGGCGCGGGCATTCCGATGGCGGCGGGACAGTTCCGCCGGGCGCCGGTAGCCGTGCAGCGGCTCGGTATGGAGTGGTTGTATCGCCTCGCGCTGGAACCGCGGCGACTCGCCCGGCGCTACCTCCGGGACGATCTGCCTTTCGCGTTCACCCTGCTCTCGGGAGCACTGCGCAGACGACTGGCTGCACGTCGCACCCGGCGGGCCATCGCCGACGCGCCCAGCGCGCAACCCGGCCAGGCCGGAGAGTCTCGCCCGCTCGCGGTCGTCATCGTCACCTACGCCAGCGCCGAGGTGATAGCCGACTGCTTGACGGCGCTCCCGGCGGCGCTGGCGGGCACCGTTGCGACCCGGGTCGTGGTGGTTGACAACGCCTCGCCGGACAACACCACGGAGATCGTGGCCCGGACGGCACCGCACGCCGAGATCGTCCGCCGGGCAGGCAATGATGGGTTCGCTGCGGGCGTCAACGCCGGACTCGCCGCCACCGCCGGCTGTGACGTCCTCGTCCTCAATCCGGACGTGCGGCTCGCACCCGGATGCGTCGCCCCACTGCGGGAGGCCCTGGCGCAGCCGGGAACCGGGATCACCGTCCCGCGACTGACGGACGCTGACGGTGTACGGCACCACTCCTTGCGGCGGCGACCGACGGTGCTGCGCGCGTTCGGGGAAGCTGTGCTCGGCGGGACCAGAGCCGGCTGGATTCCCGCGCTCGGCGCCCTGGTGCTCGACCCGCGCCGCTATGCGCGCTACGGCACAGTGGACTGGGCCGTCGGCGCCGCCTGGCTGATCTCTGCGGACTGCGTGGACGCGGTGGGCGACCTCGACGAGCGTTACTTCCTGTACTCGGAGGAGACCGAGTACATGTTGCGGGCCGCCGACCAGGGGTTTGCGGTGCGCTACCAGCCCGACGCGCTGGCCGTCCACCTCGGCGGCGAGCAGTCGTCCGTGCCATGGCTGTGGGCGCTCTCGGTGGCGAACCTGGTGCGGCTGCACCGCGAGCGGCACGGACCCGCAGCGGCGGCGCTGATGTGGCTCACGGTGTTGCTGGGCGAGACGATGCGGCTGGCGCTCGCCGGCTCCGCACGCCGACAGCGGCACCTGGCCGGAGTTCGCGAACTGCTACGGATGCGGCGCTGGCCAGCCCACCCGGCAGCGACGACGGAGCCGGCCGGGACGACGGACCCGGACGATGTCTGCTACGTCTGCTTCTGCGCCCAGGATTGGTGGTACCACAATCGCGCGCACTCCGACTTCCAGTTGATGCGCTGTATCGCCCGACATCGGCGGGTGCTGGTGGTGAACAGCATCGGCATGCGGATGCCGGTACCGGGCAGGAGTACCCACACCGCCCGCCGAATCCTGCGCAAGTTGCGCAGCGTGGCCATGCTCGTGCGCAGGCCCATCCCGGACCTGCCTGGCTTCCACGTGATGAGCCCGCTCCCGTTGCCGTTCTACGGCACCCCGTGGCTGCGCCGCATCAACGCCGTGCTGGTGCGGGCACAGGTGCGGCTGGTGTGCCTCCTGCTGCGGTTGCGCACGCCGGTCATCGTCACCACGCTGCCCACCGCGTGGGATGTCGTCCGTCCGATGCGGCGACGCGCACTGGTTTTCAACCGCTCCGACCTGCACTCGGAGTTTCATGAGTTAAACCGGGACGCGATCGAGAGCATGGAACGTGAGTTGCTCCGCGCCGCGGATCACGTGCTCTACGTCAGCCGGTCACTGCTCGCCGAGGAGCAGGCACTGACCGGTAGTCGGGCGCACTTCCTGGACCACGGTGTCGACCTCAAGCACTTCCGCCCCTGCGAACCAGCCGAATTGCCGGTTGACCTGGCGGAGATTCCCGAGCCGAGGGTGGGTTTCTTCGGCGCGATGGATGAGCACCTCGTGGACTTCGACCTGCTGGAACGTGTAGCCGCCGAGCTGCCCGATGTCTCGCTGGTGCTGATCGGCGACGCCACCCAAGCGATGGGTCGGTTCGACAAGTACCCGAACGTGTACTGGTTGGGTTACCGACCCTACGAGCAGATCCCCGCCTACGGTTCAGGGTTCGCGGTCGCGCTCATGCCACGGCTGGACAACCGGTGGAACCGGCACTCGAACCCGATCAAACTCAAAGAATACCTCGCGCTCGGGCTGCCAGTCGTCAGTACCGATTTCCCTGAGGTCACCCATTACACCGATCGGGTGCGCGTCGCCGCGACACAGGCGGACTTCGTCGCCGCGATCCGGGCCACCCTGGCCGGCGGCGGCGTGGGCACGCCGCAGGAACGCCGGAACTCGGTCCGGGACTCGTCGTGGCAGGCGCGTGCCGACACTGTGGTCGAGCTTGCCGAGGGACGTCTTACTGCCGGCCATGCGCCGGCCTATGACGGGCCCGCTGCACATTCGTAACGATGTCTGCTCAACTGTCGATATCGAGGCTGTAAGGGTCATGATCCGGTGGGGGCACAGGGCGCCCTCGAATGATAGATGGCCTGGCCGACGACGTGGCCGGGTGCGTTGCGAGGCCAGTCCTCTGAATCCTCTGAAGGGGCCAGGATTATGGTGATCAAGGAAGTCGTCTCCGAGGGTGTGCTCGGGTTACGAGTCGGGGAGCTTGTCGAGGTCAGAAGCGAAGCGGAAATCCTTGCGACACTCGATGAGAACGGTGAACTGGACTCGCTGCCGTTCATGCCGGAGATGCTGCCGTACTGCGGGCAGCAGTTCACTGTCTACAAAGTCGCGCACAAGCTGTGCGACACCATAACAAAGACCGGTATGCGGAGAATGCACAATGCCGTGCACCTGTCGGGAGTGCGCTGTGACGGGCAAGCGCACGGCGGCTGCCAGACAGCCTGCACGATCTACTGGAAAGAAGCTTGGCTCAGGCGGGTGAACCCGGCCGAGGACCCGGGATCCGAACTCCCGCCGGAACCGGGAACGTCCCGCATCAGCCTGCCGATCCTGCAGATCAAGACCAGAAAGGACCCTGCCCCAGACGGGGAGGAGCGGTATTCCTGCCAGGCGACGGAATTGCTGCGAGCAGCTCCCGAATGCTTGCCGCTCCGCAATCTTGGGCAGTACGTACAAGACGTGCGCTCGGGTAATGTTGGAGTGCCCGCCGTGCAGCGCGCATTCTTCGTCGGTCTGTTCAACCGGTTCCAGAGCTACAGCACGCGCATCCTCCCGCAGCGGCTGTGGTTCCG
Organism: Pseudonocardiaceae bacterium; assembly: GCA_036494005.1. Taxonomy (GTDB): domain Bacteria; phylum Actinomycetota; class Actinomycetes; order Mycobacteriales; family Pseudonocardiaceae. Next base: position 23,498 of record DASXOV010000098.1, read on the forward strand.
TGGCGGACTGCGCTGGGGGTTCCTCAGGGGAATGGCCACCAAGACGCCGACCGGACGTACGGATCTGCAACCAGGCGAACTCGTCCGGATCAAGTCGAAGGAAGACATCCTGAAGACGCTGAACGGGGATCTACTCAACCGGGGCATGGGGTTCGATGAGGAAATGGCGAGGTACTGCGGCCGGGAGGCACGCGTACTGCGTCGCGTCGATCGCTGCATCGATGAGAAGACCGGCAGGCTACTGCACATGAAGAATCCTTGTATCGTCCTCGAAGACACGATCTGTGCCGGCGCCTACAACGCAAACTGTCCCCGCGCTTTTTACTCCTTCTGGCGGGAGATCTGGCTCGAGCGGGTTGCGGAGCCCAAATCTTGATCAACGAGGCGGAGAGCAAGCCGGACGTCGACTCGGCGACGCGATCGATCGGTCGTGTGGCAGGTAAGGGGCTGCGCTGGAGCTTGCTGGGCAGCGTGTCCAACCGACTCGGCAGTCTCCTGCTAGGCATCGCCCTCGCCCGCTTGCTCACACCAGCCGATTTCGGACTCTACGCAATCGCGCTCAGTGCGATGTACTTCGTCATGCATGTCAACGACGTCGGGCTCATCGCAGCCACCGTGCAGTGGCGCGGTCGCCTCGCCGAAATAGCACCCACTGCCACGACGCTCGCACTCGTCTTCAGCGTGCTGGTCTACGGCGTCTTCTGGGTGGTAGCGCCGTCATTCGCTGGTCTGGCCGGGAGTCCCGCCGCCACGCCCATTGTCCGGCTGCTCACGACGGTGATCCTCATCGACGGGCTGACCGCCGTGCGAGCCGCGTCGCTCATGCGCTCGTTCCGTCAGGCCCAGATCACCGTGGCGAACTTCTGCGGCCTGCTCGTCAACGCCGCGGTGGCTATCTCACTTGCTCTGAACGGCGCCGGCGCGTTCAGCTTCGCCGGCGGCCAGGTCGCGGGTGCCGTGGTCACCGGTGGATGGGTGCTCTGGTCGGCGAAGCTGCCCTGGCGGCTGGGGTTCGACCGGGCGATCACCCGCAAGCTGATGCGGTTCGGTCTGCCGTTGGCTCTAAGCCTGGGGGTAGAGGCCGTCCTGCTCAACGTCGACTACGTCATCGTCGGCCGGGTTCTGGGGACGGTCGCGCTGGGTTTCTACTTGCTGGCCTTCAACGTCTCGAGCTGGGCTCCCGGAGTGATCAGCACCGCGATCCGGTGGGTCTCCGTCCCGAGTTTCTCCCGGCTCTCCGAGGACGATGACTCGTTGTCGCCGGGAGTGCGGCGGTCGATGGCACTGCTGATCACCAGCGTGCTCCCGATCGGGATTCTCCTGGTGGTACTTGCGCCGTCTCTCATCGAGTTCCTGTACGGCGAGCGGTGGGCGTCGGCCGCTCCGGTGCTTCGCTTCCTCGTCGTCCTCGGCATCGTGCGGATGATCACCATGTTGACGGTGGACATCCTGACCGGCGCCGGAGCCACTCGGGTCGCGTTGTGGCTGAATCTGGGCTGGGCGGTGGCACTGGTGCCCGCGTTGCTGGTGGGTACCCGTCTGGACAACATTCGTGGCGCGGCGATCGCGCACGCGATCGTGGCGGTACTCGTCGCACTGCCGCTCGCGCTGATGGCGCTGCGGCGGGTCGGGGTGCGCCTGCGGCCGATCCCCGCCACAGCCTTGCGTCCACTGCTCGCGGGGGTGCTCTCTGCGGTCGTGTGCGTGCTCGTCGCAGACGTGACGAGTGAATCTCCGTTCCTTCAACTCGCCGCGGCCGGGAGTGCCGGACTGCTGACCTACGTCCTGGTCGCGGTGCCGGCCGGGCAGCTACGCCGCTGGGGCGGCCAGACTGCCGAGCTGATCCCCGCCCGATCGCGGTGACGAGCACCCATTACCCGAAAGGAGTTCTCCGATGCCAGCAACCGACACGCTCGTCTCGATCGGGTTGCCGGTCCGCAATGGCGAGCAGTTCTTGGCTGGGGCCGTCCGGTCCGTGCTGGAGCAGGACTACGGTCATCTCGAGCTGGTGATCTCCGACAATGCGTCCAACGACAGCACCGAGGAAATCTGCCGTGAGTTCGCTCGTTCCGACCCGCGAGTCCGCTATCACCGGCAGCCGGATAACATCGGCCTGCTGAACAACTTCATCCGCGTGCAGCAGTTCGCCGAGGGCACCTATTTCAGGTGGATCGGCGATGACGACTGGCTGGCTCCCACCTATATTTCGCGGTGTGCGGAAGTTCTCGCCGAGGATCCGACGCTCGTTCTCGTCACCACTCAGCAGGCCTACATCGGTTCGGACAGGGGACAGCAGACAGCCGACTATGCAGGCTTCGGTCTGCGATCAGCACAGCCTGTGGAACGCTTCACCGAGATGCTGCGCCTACTGAACGAAAGTTACCTGTTGCTGGACCCGGTCTACGGGATGATGCGGCGAACGCCGGTGGCGAAGATACCCCGAGTCAATATGCTCCGCGAGGACGAGATCTTTGCCGCCAAACTGGCGCTGGCCGGCCCATTTGGCCACATCCCGGAAATTCTCTCCCACCGTCGTACCAGACCGTTCAGCCGGCTGCCGCAACTCGCCGTCCGGCTCGGCGTTCCGGCCTGGCGGGTGCGGGTGGCGACGGCTCTGCAGTGCCGGGAGCTACTCAGGTGCGTCCGCGAGGCGGAACTCAGTCCCGAGGAGCGCCGTCGTGCGCGGGCGGCCGTCGCGCGGATGTACCTGTGCCGCCATCGCAAGACGGCGGTACGTCGTAGCCGCAAGCTCATGTCACTGGCGTACGCTCGTGAATGACATGCCATGAAGGGTGCGGTCTTGCGCAATCAGCGTACGGCACTTGTCACCGGAGCAAGCGGTGCGATCGGTATGGCGATTGCGGTAGCGCTCGCTGAGATAGGGGCCGACCTCATTTTGGTCGGACGCGACGAGGATCGACTAAGCGTAACCGTGGACGCCGTGCGCGGTTACGGAACCAAGGTCGTCACGGCTCTGACGGATCTCACTTCCGACGATCTTCTCGATGTTCTTGGGGAGCAGGTCGAACGAGCAGTCAGCGGCGTCGACATCCTGGTTCACGCAGCGGGGATTTATGAGAGGGGCATCCTCGGAGAGTCGAGTGTCGACATCCTCGACGACCAGTACCGATCGAATGTGCGGGCACCCTACCGGTTGACCCAGCTACTCCTCCCGAGTATTGCCGAACGGTACGGCGACATCATTTTCGTCAATTCGACCCAAGGGATTGCGGCGAGCAGTGGTGTCGGGCAGTTCGCGGCGACTCAGCATGCGATGAGGGCGATCGCGGACAGTCTTCGGGCCGAGGCCAACCCCCTCGGTGTCCGCGTGACGACGCTCCATCTCGGGCGCACGGCGTCCGAACGTCAAGAACGCATCTTCGCGGCGGAAGAGCGATCGTACCAGCCGGAGTGCCTCATCCAGCCAGAAGATGTGGCCGCAGTCGTCGTCGCGGCGGTTCAGCTGCCGAGACGGGCGCAGCTGGTGAACCTCACCATCTGGCCCACAACGAAGGTGTGAGTTGAGTTCATGGAAAAGTCATGCGGACGGGCCGGAGTACGGTGCCGCAAGTGGCGGCGGGCCGGCCGAGGAGGGGTGTAATCGTGAACGCTGTGTTTTCCAATCCCAGCATGGATGATGTCATCCGGCGCCGGCACCTTTATGACGGCCAGCTCATGGTCTACTCGGCTGTTCCCGGCTCAGTGGCACTCATCGAGCACGCCCGGACCATGATCGTCGAGGCGTTCGGGGCCCGTGACCCACAAACCGCGCAGTACGATCTGCCGGTCGGGGAGTTCGCCGCAGTGCTGGCCGACCTCAAGCCGAGATTCATCCACCACTTCCGCTGCAAGGAACTGATCCGTGCGCTGCTCAGCGAATTCGGCTGCGACCTGGAACAGACCTACTTCGACGTCCCTCGGCTGCGCACCTCGACATCTGACGACTACCTGACGTCGGGGATCTCCTACGCGTTCCACCCACACCGGGACACCTGGTACTCGGCGCCGTTCTGCCAGGTCAACTGGTGGATACCGATCTTCCCGGTGGTGCCGGAGAACGTCATGGCCTTCCACCCGCGGTACTGGAGGCAACCGGTTCGCAATGGCTCCCGGCGCTACGACTACTACGAGTGGAACCGCACGAGTCGGCAGACCGCGGCGCAGCACATCAAGCTGGACACCAGGGACCAGCCCAGGCCCGAGGAACCGGTGGAGCTCGACCCACAGGTACGGGTGGTTCCTGAATCCGGCGGTGTGCTGCTGTTCTCCGGCAATCAACTCCACTCGACGGTACCCAACACCTCCGGGCGAACCCGGTTCAGTATCGACTTCAGGACGGTGCACCTCGGGGATGTGCTCGCCCGCCGTGGTGCACCCAATGTCGACTCCGAATGCACCGGTACCACTCTTCGTGATTTCCTGCGAGCGACGGATCTGCAACGGATTCCCGAGGATGTCGCGCTCGCTTATGAGGGAAAGGCAGCCGCGGCGACCTGAGTGCGGCTGTACCGACCAGCAGCGGTTACGACCGGGCCTTTCGCAATCGACGCAGGATCTGCGCCGCGAGGCCTCCGCGCGCGGACGAATCCGAATCCGCCCGCATGCGGTAGGCGATGCGTAGTAGTGCCCCGCTCATTCCGATGAGGACGAACATGACCCCGGTGACCGTGCCGAAGGCGAACATGTCGAAGAACGCGGCTGTCAGGGCGATGACCGCGATCGCGGCGAGCAGGGACTGCGCCATGTCGCGCTGTACCGGGTCCCGGAGCATCAGCCGGGCTCGGGTGCATGCGTACATCCCGGCCAGCAGCAGCACGATGAGGACGGCCAGCCCGACATAGCCGTTCTGCACGATGGTGCCCAGGTATTGGTTGTCCAGTGCGCCGTACTTGTTGGGCAGGTAGGTGCCGAGTCCTCGTCCGAGCCAGGGATGCATCGAGATCTGTAGGAAGGCCGATTTGTAGTCGTTGGTGCGCGTCTGGATGCTCGAGTCGTCGGTGATGTTCACGAACAGCCCGATCAGCGTCCCGATCAGACCGCGGATGGCCACGCTCATAGCGCCGGCGAACAGGACAGCCCCGGCCAGCGTCAGGAACTGGCGACGGGCCGGCCAGGTAGGCAGCAGCACCAGGAACGCGACGGCCAGCCCGAGAATGCCCGACCGGGACAGTGACACCATCGTGGCTATCAGGAGAATCGCCAGACAGCCCCACCAGGCCCAGGCCGGACGAGTCCCCGTCCGGCCCCAGGCGAGGTGCAGCGCCAGCGGGGCGGCTGCCGAGCAGACCACACCCAACTCGATCGGGTGGCCCGCGGTACCCGCCGGGCGAGGAAACGCCCCCCGTTGCAGCACGAAGTCGGTGCCGTCCACGGCGGGACGCAACCCGGGCAGCGTGAGGTACGGGACGATGTCGAGGCCGAGGAACTGCAAGATCGCGACCCCAGCCATGAAGGTGCATGCGCCGACCATCACCTTGAGCAGCCGCTCCAGCCGCTCCACGCGAGTTACCCCATCGCACACGGTGATGCCCACCGCGACCACGGCGAGGATGGTGAGCAGGCTGCGATCCGTCGCGTTGAGCTCGTCGCGCGGCAGGTACCCGTAGGTCGCGTAGCCGTAGGTGGCCAGTTGGGAGCAGGCGAACAAGAACAGCGCGGTGCGTGCCGTGTTGCGACCCTTGGCCACGCCGGTCGTGGTCACCATCTGGGCACACAGCCAGCACGCCCCCAGTCCGAAGCCGATGAGCATCGAAGGCGCGAGGGCCAGCGGCACGCCCTTGAGGACCAGACGCGCCGGAATCACCATCAGCACCACCACGAAAATGGCGGTCAAGGTGGCACCGTCGGCGCCATCACGACGAGTTCGCGTGGTGCCGGGAGTCGCCGTGGCGGCACCGGTGGCAGCTGCCGTGGCCGACGCTGTCCTGCCGGGAAGCGTCACGGTTCAGCCCATCCGGTTACCGGGCCAGGGCCGCTCGCCCGGCCCAGGTGAGGGACCTGGGATCAGCGATTCCCGGACCCCGGGCGCTCCGCCGGGCCTGCCGGAATCCCAGCGGTCGCCCTGCGCGGGTCGCTCACGCGTCGGGGGAGGCGACGTCACGGTGGACTGACGGGCCAGCTTCTCCTTCTCGCGCCTGCGCCGTGCGAGCAGCATGCTCTCCAGCATGTAGGCGGACCCCAGGCTGGCGGCGAAGCCCAGCGCGAACGCGACGCCGGCGGCTCGGATCTTGCCGCCGAGTTTGACCTCCGGCGGGGTGGGCGCCACGATCTGGGCTCCGGTGATGAAGGTCTCGGGCGGCGCACCGAGGTCGGTCTGCCGCCTCTCCAGCTCCTGGCGGGCGCGATCGAGAACTGCGCCGGCGATCTCCTTGCTGCGGGCCTCCTGGTTGCTGTCGGCCACGACGACCACGAACGGGCCGGTGAGCAGGCTGTTGCCGACAGTGTAGCTGTCCGGCGAATTCGCCGTGATCCCCAGCTCCTTCTGGACGTCCTTGGACCCCAGGGTCTGGATCAGGATCTGTGCGGTGGTGTTCAGGCTCTCGTCGAAGGAGAGCAGTGGGTTGGTCCGTCCGCCGGTCTTGTCCTTCGGGCTGATCGTCGCCCCACCGGGAGGTGCCACGAGGACCAGAGTGCCGGTCGACTCGTAGACCTTGGGCACCATGGCGTACACAGCGGCTGCGGCCAACAGGGTGACTCCGAACACTGGGACGGCGACGTACCACCTGCGCAGCAGAACCCGCACCGTCGACCAGAAATCCATTTTCACCCCGGGTCTCTTCATTGCCCGTCAGCAGGCATGACACAACTCTCTCTCGTTGACAATCGCGCCCAGTGGCTCAGTCGTTAGCGCGGTGGTCGTTCGCCGGCACAGTTCCGGGTGGGATGGGCTGCGCCACCGAGGTGGCGTCGGGGGATGGGTCCGGCTGGCCCGGCACGCTGAGCGAGTTCGGTGGCCGACGCGGTTAACGACGACCGCAAGCATGGCGATGTGCTAGCTGACGAGGCATCTCAAAACGACGTAACTCAACCGGCTCGATCGTACCCGCTCGGTCACGCTGTTGGGGACGTGCCGGCCAAAGAGGGTGCCGATCATGTGCTCTACGTCAGCCGTGCCCTGATGGCGCAGGAGACGGAGCTGACCGGCTCGCGCAGCAAGGCACGCGAGTGATCACCCGGCGCGGGTGTCCGCCAGGTTCAGGTCGCCGACCATGGGCCCCAGGATGAAGCCCTTGATCGTTGTGTCGTCGCAACCGGCGGGGCCACGGGGAGCGTAGGTGAAGAACCGGCCGGAGAAGGTGCCATCCCCCGTCGTGCCGGTGAGATCGCCCCCGCCTGCCGTGACGATCCACGTCCCGGCCAGCGTCCCGCGCTGGGTACAGGTCCGAGGGTCCAGGGTGAAGGGCCACACGTCGAACGCACCGTCGATCGACACGGTGAGTGTTCCGCCGCCGATGGCGAGCAGATCGGTCTCACGATAGGTGTTGTCGGACGGCCGGAAGTCGACCGACTCGGCGGTGAGCGATCCAATTCCGGTGATCGCTCCGCTGGCGACGACCGTGGCCGACGGATCCTCGACCCGCCCTGCGACCAGGAAGCGCACAGTGCCCGCCGGACTCGCTGACCCGGCCGGATTCGGTGACCCGGCCGGATTCACTGGCATCGCCGGACTCGCCACTGCGGCACCGCCGCCGGCCAGGAGTACACCGAGCTGGACGAGCAGCATACCGACGATCTGCTTCACGACCTCGCCTCTCCCTGACGTCGCCTCTCCCTGACGTCGCCCCCGGTCGCTGAGCCGGGACGGCGCCGCCGGGCGCTCATGCCTCGGGGAGCGGAGCCAGCCACGTTCCTGGCGCTTCGGGATCCTCGCTGAAGTAGTACTCCTCGAGATTCGCCATCCACTCCTCCTTGGAGATGGCCCCGTTGCCGTTCCGGTCAAGCCTTCGGAACGCCTCTCTGGCCTGCTCATCGGAATGATTCCAGGCTCGATAGTGAATGATCAACTCGTCTTCGGTGATCTCTCCGTCGCTGTTTCGATCTGCTACGGAGAAAAATGCGTCGACGAGTGCGGTCATGCTGCCCATGAACGCATCGCGGTCACTCAGGAACTCTTCGAATCCGGCGATGTACTCGTCGAGTGTCACCAGGCCGTCGTCATCGGAGTCGAACTGCTTGAGCCGATGCCAGACCGCCATGGTTCTTTCGGTGAGCTCCTCGTATTCGGGCGAATCCTCCGGAAAGCCGTATGCGGTTCCGTGGTTCTCGATGAGAAGGTCGATGTCACCGCTTCCGAGGAGACCGTCTCCATCGACGTCCAGCTCTCTGAAGCCGGCGGACAACTTCCTTCTGCGAAATTCGGACAACATTGCCGTGTTCCGTTTCTCCGTAGCGGGTTTCTCCGCAGCGGGGACTCTTCGGAAGCGAAGGCGGAGGGCTGCTCGTCGGCATTGTACGCACATAGTGACCGGCAGGTCTACAACGTTATACGCGTGGGATGATCGGACAACGACACGTCCCGCCCATGCGACGAGTTGACGTCGGCGGTGTGGATGTTCGTGAACATTGCGGCTATCAGCGAATATCACGGTGCCGGGAGTTGGTTACACTCGGTGGTCGGCAGTCGAACTGCTGTTCGCATGCGCCGTCCACGGGGATCATGGAAGAAACCGGCGGGTTCTGGATATCGCACGTGTCCGACCTGCTCAGCGCCAGTGGCTGAGGTCAGGCACTCCGACCCGAAGGAGTCAATATGAGATAAATCACACTACAGTGTGTTAGTGCCGCTGCGGCGGACGGCGGTACGGTGCGTCGCCCGCCAGCGCGGTGGATCCCCACCGATCGCCGCCGCAGGTTCGAGCCTCACCGGGCCCGCAGGGCACTCCCGGTCGGCGCCGATCGCGTCTAACGTCGCGACCGTCCGACTCGGCACCAACTCCGACTCGCAGCGCAGGCCTCGAGATCTCTGAGGAAGGAATCAAGGGTCCGGAGCCACTGGACGACCCGTCGAGCCGGTCCAACAGGCCACTGGGGCCCACGCAGTCGGATGCCGTTGGCACCGGCGGTCATGCGAAGGAGACGATCATGTCTGATGGTGGGAACACGGCGTTGTTGGAGTCGTTGTTGATGAGCCGGTCGCTGAGCGATCGGGAATTGATGCAGGCCACTGACAACGCCCCCGATTACCGGATTCTGCCCGACGCCAGTGTTCTCAAGATCGGTGGGCAGAGCGTGATCGACCGGGGCCGGGCGGCGGTGTATCCGATCGTCGAGGAACTGGCCGTGGTCAAGCGCAGCCGGCAGATCTTGATCGGTACCGGTGGGGGTACCCGGGCTCGTCACGTGTACTCGGTCGCGGCTGAGCTGGGTCTGCCGACCGGTGTGCTGACCGATGTCGGGAACGCGGTCGCCGGGCAGAACGCCCAGATGCTGGGGTATCTGATGGCGCGGTACGGCGTGCCGGTCGTCAGCCATGAGGCGTTCAGCGCGCTACCGTTGTATCTGGCCGAGTGCGGTGCGGTGGTCTTTCCCGGGATGCCGCCGTACGACATGTGGGAGCACGTCCCGACCGAGGGTGTCATTCCGCCGTATCGCACCGACGCGGGGTGCTATCTGGCCGCGGAGGTGTACGGCTGCCGGTCCATGATTTTCGTCAAGGACGAGGACGGGCTGTACACGGCCAATCCGAAGAACGACCCGAGAGCCGAGCTGATCCCGCAGATCACCGTCAACGAGCTCATCGAGCTCGATCTTCCCGACCTGATCATCGAGCGCCCGCTGCTGGAGCTCATGCGTAATGCCCGGCACATCACGTCCGTGCAGATCATCAACGGGCTCAAGCCAGGACTGATCTCCCGTGCGCTGGCCGGCGAGCACGTCGGCACGATCATCACCGCCGCGTGACCACCACCGCCGACCCGCACTCGCAGGAGGACGCCATGACGACCACCGCTGCCCAGCCCATTCCCTCCTTCGCGGTCAAGGACGTGCCGTCCGCGCTGATGCGCCAGACGCTGCTCGACCGTGAACTCGTCCGCCCGATCAACCGGCCGGTGATCCGGCTGCTGCCCTGGCTCAACGTCGTCTCCCTCGGCGGGCACTCGATCATCGACCCCGGCCTGGACACGGTCGGCCCGGTGGTCGACGAACTACGCGCCGCGCTGGCGGAGTATCGGATGCTGATCCTGACCGGTCCGGGCGTGCGGGCCCGCCACGTCCTGGGCGTCGGTCTCGACCTCGGCTTGCCCACCGGCGTCCTGGCCGGCCTGGCCAGCATCGAGGCCGAGCAGAACGGGCACCTCATCGCCGCACTGCTCGCCTCGGACGGGGTCTCCTACCTGCCGCACACCGCGGTCGCCCATCAGCTTGCGGTGCACATGGCCGCCAGCCGCGCCGTCGTCTCCAACGGATACCCGCCCTACGGGCTCTACGAATTCCCCCCCGCGCTGGGCAAGATCCCGCCGCACCGCACCGACGTCGGTGCGTTCCTGCTCGCGGACGCCTACGGCGCCGCCCGCACCATCTACGTCAAGGACGTGGATGGTGTGCACACCGCCGACCCCGCCGCCGACGGCGCCACACCCGACCTGATCCCCCGGATCGGAGCCAGCGAACTGCTGGGGATGGAACTCGACACACTCCCCATCGAAGAATTACTGCTCAAGCTCATGCTCCGCGCCAAGAACGTCAGGGAGATCCAGATCGTCAACGGCCGCACCCCCGGCAACATCACCAAAGCCCTCGCAGGCGAGCACGTGGGCACCATCATCCACACAGACTGAGCCGAACCAGACGCACATGACCGTCGGTCAGGACCCGCTGCTCATGGAGTGCTGGACGAGGAGGTGGTCCCGCCGCCGCTGGGCGCCCCGGATCCCGGACCCGTGGGCGGCGTGCTGACCGGGGAGCTGCCGGTCGGCGTCGGGGTAGGTGTGGGAGTCGGGGTGGTGCTGGTGCGGGGCGGGCTGGTGATCGTCGGCGGGGTGATCGTCGGCAGGGTGATCGTCGGGCCCGGGATCGGGGGGATCCCACGGCCAGGGGGGACCGGCGCGGGGATTGCCGACGCCACCCGGGTTAGGCTCGCCGGGCCCACTTCCAGCAGCGGGGCGGGCATAGTCGCGTCCGTGCTCGCCGGGACCAGGGGCGGCGCCACCGCGCCACCGTACGCCGGAGCGCCGCCCTGAGCCGGGTCGCCGTGGTTCGAGGTGGACCTGGACGGTGACGGCTCCGCTCCGGAGTCCGGTGCCCGCAACAGGATGAGCGGCACCGTGATGGTCGCCACCGCGAGTATCCCGGCCGCGACGGCGAGCAGGGTGCGCGACCGCGGCCGGTGCCGCCCGGCCGGTTCGATGACCTGGGGGAACGGGCCGACCCAGGCATCGGCCAGCACGGGGACCACGGGGAGTTGCTCGGTCCGGTCGTCCGGGAGTTCGTCCCCGGGGGACGGTGTTGCGAGGGCCTGCCCCACCGGGAGCACGTCGGTGCGCGGTCGCGCCAGGAACGCGATCCCACGGGCGGCGGCCAGCTCCGGCTCGGCCAGCACGGTGACGGGCCGTCCGAGCTCGGCGCCGAGCAGCGCGGCCACCAGCGGGAGGTGCGCGCAGCCACCGGTCACCAGGACCGCGTCGACGTTGTCCGGAGTCAGATGAGCGTCGGAGATCGCCTCCCGCAGTGCGGCCACGGTGTCGCGCAGTGTCGGTTCGAGCAGCATGGACAGCTCGTCCGCGGTCAGCCGGACCTCGGTCTGCAGGCCGGGCAGATTGATCGGGATGCGCGCCTCGGGCCGGTGGTGCAGTGCTTCCCGGGCCGCCACGCAGTCGGCCAGCAGCCGGGCCATCCCGGTCAGCACCACTTCGTCGGCCAGATCGGCTGTGGCCAGCTGGTCGCCGAGTTGGTCGAGGACCCACGTGAGCACCAACTCGTCGAACCGAGTGCCGCCACCATCGTCGAGCACCCGGGGCGGCCCCAGCATCGTGGTGCCGTCGATGCCGTGGCGGGTGACCGAGGCGGTGAACGTGGCGCCCAGGTCATAGATCGCGAGTGTCTCATCGTCACGGGCCCGGTGACTGTTGTCATCGTCACGGGCCCGGTGACTGTTGTCACCGTCACGGGCCCGGTGACTGTTGCCACCGTAGTAGGCCGCGGCGGCCGCGAGAGGAACCGGCACGAACTGCACGCCGGGCAGGCCGACTTCGGCCAGCCCGGCGCGCAGCACGCCACATTCGGCGGACCCCCAGGCCGCCGGATGGGCGAGCGTGATCTGCTGGGGCGGGCCGCCCTCACGCTGGGCCACTGCGTCGACCATCCACCGAACCAGCCGCGCGGTCAGCGTCGCCGGGCGCAGCTGAAGATCGGGCGAGGACCGCCGTCCGCCGTCCGCCCGCAGGTCGTCGGCCAGGAAGTTCCGCAGGAAATCCCGGTAGACCCGGTCCGGGTCGGTGATCACCAACGGCTCGGCTGCCGGGCCGATGAGCATCGTGCCGTCGTCGTCGACGTGCAACACTGTCGGCACGCCCGGTGCGTCCAGACCCAGGGACACCACCTCCGGATCGGCGTTCCCGGCGATGGCCCGCATGAGCGCAGCGACGGTGCAGCTGGTCCCCAGGTCGATCCCGAGCCCGTAGGGCATGGCACTCCTCGCGTTCGCAGGCGCACGTCACCGCCCACACCATCGGTGTCCACATTGCACATCGCCTCGACCGTGCCGGACGTTAGCCCGCCCGGGTTGCGGCCCGATGTCCGGCGGAGCCGGCAGCAGCGTTCTCGCCGACCCGGGCGCGGCGATCGGTGGTTCTGCAAATTTGTCACCAATGTGGGTTAATCCAGTACTAATCAATTACCAATAGGGCACCAACCGGGGTGCGACTCTTGGGTTGCCCCGGTGCGGTGATGGTCTGAATGAATGTATGTTGTCGGTAACGCATGACAATTTGTGACCGATACTCAGGCGTGTGGGGCGGAGTGCGCTCCGGCTGGACCGGGGAGGGTTCGGCGGGTTGGTGTGGCGCGCTTCGCAGAGTCCGGATTGCTTGACAGGAACTCGAGCCCGATGGGGGGCGCAGTGTCTATCCAGTTCGTTCCCGGCAGGAGCCAAGCGGCAGCGACATTCGTGCGAGCTTCAGAGTTGGTCGGGCCTGCGGGCTTCGACCTGCATGTCCGGGTCGCCGTGGTGGGTTACGGCTACTGGGGCTCCAAGCATGTGCGGGTGCTCAGTGGTCTTCCGGGTGTGCACGTGACCATCGTCGATCAGGACGCTGATCGGCTCGACGAGGCGCGGCGCAGCCACCCCTCGGCCTCCGTTGCCCGGTGCATCGACGCCGTGCTGTCGTCCGTGGACGCGGTGGTCGTCGCGACTCCGCCCGGCGGGCACGCCGAGGTGGCGCTGCGGGCGCTGCGGTCCGGTCGGCACGCCCTGGTGGAGAAGCCGCTGGCCACCACGGTCAGCGATGCGCAGGACATGGTCGACGCGGCGGCGGCGAACGGGGTGCACCTGATGGTGGGGCACACGTTCGAGTACAACGCCGCCGTCTGGAAGCTCAAGGAGATCATCGACTCGGGGGAGCTCGGGCGGATCCTCTACATCGACGCCGCCCGGCTGAGCCTGGGCAAGTACCAGCGCGACTGCAACGTCATCTGGGATCTCGCCCCGCACGACATCTCGATCGCGTCGTTCCTGCTGGACGAGGTACCCAGGGCCGCATGGGTGTGGGCGCAGCGGCACGTGGGGCACCGGCACGCCGACGTGGCCTACCTGCGGCTGGACTTCGAGCGTGCGGCGACCCACGCATTCGTCCACGTCAGCTGGCTGGATCCGTGCAAGGTCCGGCGGGTCACCGTGGTGGGCGAACGCAAGATGGCCGTCTACAACGACATGTCCGACAACGAGCGGGTCCGGGTGTACGACATCGGTGTCGATCCCGCGGAGGGCGAGGACCACGGCGAGTCGCATGCCTGGCCGGTCTCCTACCGGACCGGGGACATCGTCTCGCCCTACGTGCAGTTCAACGAACCGCTGCTGGTGCAGGACACACACTTCATCGACTGCATCCGCACCGGTCGGCGGCCCGCGACACCGGGCGAGCGGGGGCTGGACATCGTGCGGGTGCTCAGTGCCACCGACGTCGCGGAATCCACCGGGCGTCCGGCCTTGATCGACGGCAGCACCGACAACGCCGGATCCGAACTGGTCCGAGGCGTGGCCTCATGACACCGCCCGCCGACGTACTTGTTCCCGCGGAGGCTGCCATGACACCAGTTGCTGATCCGATTCCGTTCCTCGACCTCGCCGGTGTCAACGCCGGACTGCAGGAGGAGTTCGACCTCGGCTGGAAGACCGTGCTCGATCACGGCGGCTACATCGGTGGTCCGGAGGTCGAACGCTTCGAGCGCGAGTTCGCGGCGTACTGCGAGACCGCCGCCTGTGTCGGCGTGGCCAACGGGACCGACGCCCTCGAACTCATCCTCACCGGTCTCGGGATCGGCCGGGGTGACGAGGTCATCGTCCCGGCCAACACGTTCATCGCGACTGCTGAGGCGGTCTGTGCGACCGGCGCGCGGCCGCGGTTCGTGGACGTCTGCCCGGGCACCCTGCTGATCGACCCGGACGCCGTGGCCGCCGCGGTCAACTCGTCGACCGCGGCGATCATCCCGGTGCACCTGTACGGCCAGATGGCCGATCTGGGACCGATCTCGCGGCTCGCGGCTCGGCACGGGCTGGCCGTCGTCGAGGACGCCGCGCAGGCACACGGGGCCCGGCACCAGGGGCACCGGGCGGGCAGCGTGGGCGTTGCCGCCGGGTTCAGCTTCTACCCCGGCAAGAACCTCGGTGCGCTGGGCGATGGGGGCGCGGTGGTCACCAACGATCCGGCGCTGGCACTGCGTATTCGCAGCCTCGCCAACCATGGCCGCTGCCACGTCGACCGGCACCGGCACCCCCGGGTCGGACGCAACAGCCGGCTGGACTCGCTGCAGGCGGCGGTGCTGTCCGCCAAGCTGCCCCGGCTGGACGCGGACAATGCCAGGCGGGCCAGCCGCATGGCGAGCTACCGCGCGCTGCTCCCACCGGGCTGCGTCCCGGTCGCCGCGGCGCCCGGTGCGCAGCCGGTGTATCACCTGGCCGTCGTCCAGGTGGCCGATCGTGCTGCGGTGACCAGCGCGTTGACCGCGGCCGGGATCGGGTGGGGGCTGCATTACCCGATTCCGTGCCACTGGCAACCGGCCTTCGGCGACGGCTGGTCCGATCCGGCTCAGTCCGGCGCGAACGGTGCCCTGCCGGTCGTCGAGGCCGCAGCCGGGCGGATCGTGTCCTTGCCGATGTCGCCCACCCTCGCCGACGGCCAGGTGGCTCGGGTCTGCGATGTGCTCAGGAGGGTGGCCCGGTGACGAGGATCGGTGCGGACGGTGCGCCCTACAACGGGCGGACCGGGCAGGCCACCCGGCAGGCCGGGTCGCTCCCGACGGTCCAGGTCGGCGAGGACGTCCGGGTGGTGGACCGGGCGGCGCGGTCGACCGTGTCGGCGGCGCTGGCCGCGATGGCACCGCGCTCGCCACGGGGGACGGTGATCCTCAACCTGCTCGCACTCGCGTCCACCATCGTGATCCTGGGGGCGGGCGTGGCACTGGCCGGTGCGCTGATGTGGCCGAAGACCTACGCGGCCCGCGCGGAGGTGTTGTTCCCGATCAACCAGGAACAGCCGACCGGGAGTGCACTGCGCGAGGACCGCAACCTGACCACCCAGCTCCTGCTGATCGACGGGCGTGCCGTGCTCTCCCCGATCGCGATGCAGCAGAACCGCCCTGTCGACGAGCTGCAGGGTCAGGTCACCGCCTCGATCCTGCAATCCAGCGAGATCATCGACCTGCAGGTCACCGACCGATCGCAGGGCCAGGCGCTGCAGACAGCACAGGCGGTCCTGACCAATTACCTGGCGCTGAGCCAGGCCGGTCAGCCCACGCTGCGCCAGCGGCTGGAGACCGCGATCGTCGGGACGAACACCGCGCTCACCGCTGCACAGGCGAAACTGTCCGCCCAGGAGACTCTGGTGACGGCGGGAACGGCCAAATCGGAGACCGTCGCGCCGTTGCAGAACGCGGTGCAGGCGCAGCAGTCGCGTCAGCAGCAACTTCAGGCGCAGCTCGACGCGGTCAACCTCGCTCCGGTCGCCCAGCTGCTCACCCCGCCCTACGCCGCGGGTGCGGTGAGCCCACGGCCGATGTTCGCCACGCTGGCCGGGGGACTGGTCGGGCTGGTGGTAGCCGGTGTCGTCGTCGCGGTGGTGGCTCGCAACCGCACGCCACGCGGTGATGACGGCTCGTGAGAGGTCCGATCGTTGACGAGCCGGGCCACCCGGAACCGGTGCCGGGGCGGCCACCGGACGGCGGCGTGACCGCGCGGAACTCCATGATCGTTTCCGCATGGACGCTGGTCAGCCGGTTGAGCGGCCTGCTGAGGGTGGTCGTCATCGGCGCGGTGCTGGGTCCGACATTCTTCGCCAACATCTTCCAGGCCGGCTACGTGGTGCCCAATCTGGTGTACTCGGCGATCGCGGGCCCGGTGCTGGCGATGGTGCTCGTGCCGACCCTGGTGCGGGCGATCGGAGCCGGCGGCGCGGCGCGGGGCAGGCACGTGTTCGGCCGGGTCTGTGGGTGCCTGCTCACCCTGGCCGGTGCGCTCGCCGTGTTGCTGGTGGTGCTGTCCCCGCTGATCGCCTGGACGCTGACCTTCGGGATTCCCGATCCCGAAGGCCGGGCGAGGGCACGGCAGCTCACCATGGTTCTGGTGCTCTTCGTGGCTCCGCAGTTGCCGTTGTTCACCCTGGCGGGCCTGGGTGCGGCCGCCCAGCAGGCGCGCGGCCGGTTCGCGCTGGCGGCCGGCGCGGGCGCGGTCGAGAACGTCGTGCTGATCGGGACGGTGATCGCGGCCGGGGTGGTCTTCGGGACCGGGCTCGAGGTGGATCGGGTGCCGCTGCCGATGGTGGTGCTACTGGGTGTCGGCAGCACGCTGGCCGTGGTCCTGCATGCGGCGCTGCAACTGTTCGGGGCGGCGCGAGGTGGTGTGCTCGCGGTACCGGTGGTGCGCTGGTGGCGGGATCCGGAGGCGCGCGCCTTCGCCCGCCGGATGTCCCGCTCGTTCGGCGTCGCGGCCTGCCCGGCGGTGGCGATGTATCTGCTGTTCGTCCTGGCGGGCACAGTGCCGGGCGGTGTCCTGGTCGTTCAGATGGCCTACTACGTGTTCTACGGGTTGTCCTATCTGGGTGCCCGCGCGGTGTCGATCGCGGCCCTGCCGGGACTGGCCGCCGCCGTCGACCGGGACAACCCGGCCGCCTTCGCGTCGGCCTGGCGGCAAGGGCTGACCTACGCGGTCGCGGCCAGCCTGCCCATGCTGTGCCTGCTCGTGGTCTTCGCCGCGCCGGTCGCGCAGCTGCTGGCCCGCGGTGAGATGCGGACCAGCTCGGTGGTCGGGCAGCTGGCCGCCAGCCTGGTCGTGATGGCGGTGGCCCAGCTCGTCGGCGGGGTGCACGACCTGGGCAGGCAGGCGTTGTTCGCCCGGCTCGACGAGCGCGGTCCCCGGCTGGCCGGACTGATCGCGTTGATCGCGAGCCTGGCGCTCGCCGCGGCGTCGATGGCGCTGCCCGCCGGCGGGCAGCGGCTGCTCAGCCTGACGCTGGCGATCCTGGCCGGCGAGCTGGCCGCCGCTGTGACCGTGGTCGTCAGGTTGCGCAGGGCGATCAGCCCGAGACCGATGATGGACCCGAGCGCACTGGCCCTGCCCGTCGTCGCCGCGGCAGCCATGTTGCCGATCGCCCTGGCCGGTCTGTGGGTCCAATCCGCGTTACCGGTCAGCCGGGCGGTTCAGCTGGTGCTGCTCGGCTCCGGGGTGTTCGTCGCGGTGGGGGTGTACCTGGCGGCGTTGCGGGGCAGGCTCGCCCGCCGCATCGATGCGGCCCCCTCATGACCTGGGTCATGACGCGGATCCACCTGCCCGCCGGGCCCATCCCGGGACTGTCCGCGCGGGCCGTCGCCCTGATCGCGGGTACCGCGACCTGCGCGGTGCTGGCCGGGCTCGCCGCCGTCGCGGATGGCCCGGCGGGTCTCGCCGTGGTGTCGGGCGTGCTGATCGGGGTGCTGCTGTTCGCCGCCACGGTCCACCGGCCGATCCTGGCCACCTACATCTACCTGGGTACCTTGCCGTTCCTCGCGGGGATCGACCGGGGCAGCCTGATCCCGCTGGTCCGGCCGAACGAGGCGCTCCTGGCCCTGCTGCTCGCCGGCGCCGGAGTCGGCGGGTACCTGCGCTACTGCCGCGGCGACCGGGTCGGCGTGCGCCCGAGCCCGGTGGACATCCCGCTCGCGGTGTTCCTGCTGATGGCCACGGTGTGGCCGCTGGCGTCGCTGATGCTGCGCGGGTATTCCCCGGCGCAGTCCGACCTCGCCGCAGTGCTGCCGGTCTGCAAGCTCGTCGCCATCTACCTGCTGGTCCGGTTCACGGTGGGCACCGAGATCCAGCTGGTTCGCTGCATCCGGCTCATCGTCTGGCCGGGCGCCGTCGTCGCGGTCATCGCGATCCTGCAGACCGCCGGCGTCGGGCCGGTGGTGTCGCTGCTGGAGGCGCTGTGGACGCCGGACGTCACCTCGGCCGCGATCGCCGAACGGGGCACCACCACGTTGTCCTCGCCGATCGCCACCGGCGACTACATCATCTTCAGCCTGGTTCTGGTGTTCTGCTGCTGGACCCGCGGCGTGCTCGGTCGTCGTGAGCGGCTCGGGCTCGGCGTCGTCCTGGCGGCGGGTGTGCTGGCCTCCGGGCAGTTCTCCACCTGGATCTCGGCCGTGGTGGCAGGTGTCCTCATCCTGCGGCGGTATCCCGGCCTGCGGCGCCGGGTGTGGCGCTTCCTGGTGGTGATCCCGATCGTGTTCCTGGTCGGCGCACCCGCGTTCCTCGGCCGGCTGGACGGGTTCTCCGGTGGTGGTGTTCCGGTCAGCTGGCAAGGGCGCTGGGACAACCTGTCGACCTTCTACCTGCCCCGGTTCCACGCTCTCAACGTGCTGGTCGGCGTTTCGCCGAATCCGGTACTGCCCGCGCCCGAACTCTGGCGCGACGTGATCTACCTCGAGAACGGCTACCTGCAGTTCCTCTGGATCGGCGGGATACCCCTGCTGCTGGCCTTCGGCTGGTTGTCGGTGGCGGTGCTGCGCCGGTCGGCGGAGCTGATGCACGAGCCCGGGGTGCTGGGCGCCACCGCATCGGCCCTCTGGATCGTCTGGTGGTTCCTGCTGGTTCTCACCGTCATCGATCCGCATCTCACGATGCGCGGAATCGGCGACATTCTCTTTGCCCTGCTGGCGATAACTACGGGGAGACTTGGTGTCGATCGCCGTTCCTGACCGACGGTGTCCGGCCTGGTGGGAGCAGCCGGCCCGGCGCGTCCTCGACTTCGTTCTCGCGGTGGCCGGGTTGCTCCTGCTGGCGCTGCCGATGCTGGTGGTCGCCGCCGCGATCCGGCTGGGCAGCCCGGGACCGGCGCTGTTCCGGCAGCACCGCGTGGGCCTGGGTGGCCGGTCGTTCGTCATGTACAAGTTCCGCACGATGCGGATCGGGAGCGACGACGGCGCGCTTCGCGACCTCATCGCCCGTGAGCTGCGCGGCGAGGACACCTCGGTGGCGGGCAGCTGGAAGATCGACAGCGACCCCCGGCTGACCAGGATCGGAGCCTGGCTGCGGCGCACCAGCGTCGACGAGCTGCCCCAGTTGATCAACGTCATGCTGGGCCAGATGGCGCTGGTCGGGCCGCGGCCCTGTCTGGGCTGGGAGGCCGAGATGTTCCCGCCGGAGTTCGCCGCGCGCTTCGCCGTCCGGCCTGGCCTGACCGGGCTCTGGCAGGTCGCCGGACGCAGCACGATGGGCACCCTCGAGATGCTCGAACTCGACGTCGCCTACGTGCGGGGGTGGGGGTTCTGGCGTGACCTCAAGATCCTCCTGCTGACCGTGCCCACCCTGCTGCGCGACCACGGCGCCCGCTGACACCCTGGCCGGGTGTGTCTGAGCGTTCCCAGAACTCACGGGGAGCGGGATGCCGGCCGGCTTCCAGGTGGGAGATGGCCGAACAATGGTAATGCAGCTTATCGGCGAGTTGGCGTTGGCTCCACCGTGCGCGTTGACGGCAGACCGCCAGGGCGCGACCCAGAGCACGCCGCAACTCCAGGATATGCGCGGGCTCACGAGCCACGTCGATACCTCTCCCCTGTCACCGACCGAGTCACAAGCCATTCCCGCTCAGCCTAACGGACCCGAGCGCAAACCACTTCAGAAACTCTCAGCCCTATGTGGACTTGCTATCGTAGACCTATGAGTAGGACAGCTATCGATCTTGACGACGCGGTGGGTCCGCCTACTCGGTTCCCAGGCTCACGGCTTCCAGTCCAGCTCGACCGTGTTCGCGGGAAGGGCGATCGGCCGGTCGGCGGCGGCGTTTGCGTCGATGACGATTCCGGGTGTCGGCTCAGCCCGCAGCTGCAGGCGTTGGCCCGCGGCGATCAGGCGTTGCGCATCGTGCTGTTGTTCCGCGGGGCCGGTGGCACCTTCCATGATCCGCATGGCCAGCGGTGCCATGTCGCTGTTCAGCCGGGCCAGCTCGGCGAGCAGTTCACGGTCCTCCCGGATCACGGTCCCGCTCACCGGCCCGCGAGCGGCACGGCGCCGGTATCCTGAATGCAAGGTCTCAAGCTCTGGACTCTCCGCCGTTTTCACGACGGAGCAATGCCTCATATCGAGAAAGTAACATCGGACTTAGTTGCGCAAAAACTTCTTCAAGCATTGCTAATCCTATTCCGTAGAGCGTTAAGTGAGGTTATTGCGTGGGACGCACTCCCAGTTGCCGCTCATCCTCCATGCCACCCTTCCGGCATACGACATACGACGTGTAGTTCTCGGTCTCAAGACGACCCAATTGTTTGCCAAACTGCCCGCGCCGCCGAACAACACTCACAACGCGACCATGAGCGCGCAATTGCCGGGCGGCTACCAATGCATCGGCGATGTCCACGTCTTCATCAAACAAAACGGCGAGCTTGTCTGTAGTTGGTTGCGTGGTGATCAGTTCGGCAATGCGCTCGAAGCCAAGCGAGAACCCACAGGCCGGTACATCGCGCCCAAGCGTCTTACCGATGAGCTTGTCGTACCGCCCACCACCCGCAATCGAGGATGACGACGCCGGGTGCGCCACTTCAAATATCTGGCCCGTGTAGTAGCCCATGCCGCGCACGAGCGTCGGGTCAAACGTCCACGACACATCTTCGCCCATAAACAGCAGGTCAAGACACGAAGCCGTCGTCGCCAGGTCTTCAATAATCGACTGATCAAGCGACGGCAGAAGCTTGCGCAACGTGTCCCACCGCGAACTCGTAGCAACTTCTTGCAGGTCGGCTACGAGTTGGATGCACCTTTCGACGGCTGTCGAATCGAACTCACGCTGAAGTAGCTCGGTTTGAATACCGTCCCAGCCGATTTTGTCGAGTTTATCGAGTGTGATGAACAGGCTGCCGGTTCGCTCAACTGGGATGCCTGCTTCGTGTGCGAGAGCCGTTAGAAGGCGTCGGTCACTCAACCTCACCGTCAGATCTCGCAAGCCCAGCCGTGACAATGCGGCTAGCGTTGCCTCAATAAGTTCGGCCTCAGCCAGGGCGGTTGGCTCACCGATCAAGTCGATATCGCATTGAGTAAACTGCCGGTAGCGGCCCTTCTGTGGCCGCTCAGCTCGCCACACGGAGCCAATCTGAAGCGAGCGGAACGGCTGAGGCAAGGCGGCCTGGTTATTCGCGTAGAAGCGCGTGAGTGGAACAGTAAGGTCGAACCGCAGCCCCAGATCAACCAGGCTCGTGGTAATCACGGGACCGTCAAGCTCCGAGTCGAGCCCCCGCTTCAAGATGCGGTAAACCAGCTTCTCGTTCTCGCCGCCCTCGTTGGAGCTGAGCCTGGCAATATCCTCGATGCACGGAGTTTCAATTCTCCCATACCCATAGCTGCGGTAGACCTCAGTGATCTTATTCATGAGGTCATCCCGCACACTGACGGTCTCGGGCAATAGGTCGCGCATTCCTCGTGCTGGACTGTTGTCCCTCTTCACCGTGTTCTCTCTCCGCCTGACGTGTGGCCCGGATTTTAGCTACTGGAGAGTCATAATAACAGAACGGTGTTCTACCGAGAACGTCGGCTCAGAACAACACTTTCATCACCGTGGAGAGAGAATCTCCTCAATTCCGCGGGCGCTGGCATACTCGTGTAGTTTCTGAGCGTCACCCACATAGACGTCGACCCGCTGATCCTTGCTCCGGTAACCCTTCGCAAGCACCGTTGCCTGCGCGCACCGCGCCGGTTCACGATCGACACCGGCGCAATGGCGTCCTACGCGATCGCCGCCCATCCCGCTCAGGCGTACCTCTGGCTCGAAAGCTTCCAGGCCGCTAAGACTCACAGTGAAGCGGCCCCCGCCGCCCACGAGTCAGCCACGCCTGGCAGCAGTTCACCCGGTAAGGGAGCCATCGCTCGGTTCGACCTGGCCACTGCGCTGACCCACCTGGGCGCACCGGACGAAGCGGCCGCCCTCGGCAGTCAGGCGCTGACCTCAACGTGTGCCGCGAACTTCGTCCGGGCGCACGCTCGCGACCCTGCACACCGCACTCACCAGCCGCTACCCGGCCCTGCCCTGTGTCCGCGACTTCCACGAGCAGTACCGCACCACTCTGCTACACCGGTAAGGGAGCCCCCGACAATCAGGGGTGCGGCCGATCTTCCTTCATGTCCACCTGCACCATGCGCACCGGATAACGGGTGAGCGCGAGTAGCGGCTCTCTGCGGGGGGCGCAAGACGAAATCAGCACGTCAAGAGGCTGCTCTGGTCGGCCTGCCCGCTTCGACCAGCACTACGCCGAGCTGTCCCGGCAGGTCAAAGCCGGCGTGACGCAACCGGCTCCGACTGCGGTGGCGCAGGTGTTCATGGGTTACTGGGGTGACTTCACCGGTCTGTCGGTGACAGGCACCTTCGGTCCCGAGCCGGTGACCGCGGGGCAACTGGCCCAGCTCACCGCGCTGCACCCCGCGGTGGTCATCGACAACGCCTACCAGCCTGCCAACCTCGACATCCCCGGCGCCCGCACCGTGGAGTTGATCAACTTTCCGGGACCGGACCTGAACCTGCTCAGCGTGTTCGACGAGAACAGCCGCCGGCTCACCGCCGCGGTCAAGGGCTGAACCCCGCGCCAGGCGACATGCCCGTCGGGCCGGACCCGCACCGCCCCACGATCACCGACCCGGTACGCCTCCCGGATCGTGCCAGGACCGTCCAGGTCGCTGTCCAGCCGGTGGTGACGCATCAGATCACCCGGGGTGGCCCGAGTTCGGTATCGCGGGCCGGTCAGCAGGGTGAACCACGGCCCGAACAGGTCGAGAGTAGAACGGCCATCGGGCAGCCAGACATGCGGGCGCGGCAGCCCGGG
The DNA here is from genome assembly GCA_036494005.1 of Pseudonocardiaceae bacterium. Lineage (GTDB taxonomy): Bacteria > Actinomycetota > Actinomycetes > Mycobacteriales > Pseudonocardiaceae. The sequence continues at coordinate 46,985 of DASXOV010000098.1, forward strand.
GCCGCGTCCGGCTCGTAGCGGGCCACACTCTGCGCGGGGGCCTCACCGGTCGCGTGCACCGCCGCCGACCGGTAGACACCCCCGAGCACCAGCCCGTCGCGTCCAGCACTTCGATGCCGAACCGGGCCTCGATCAGCGGATGCTCGGCGATCCTCTCGCGCAACAAGCGTTTCGAGCCGGTCCTGCGGACAGGCCAGGGCCGCCGTCGGACTCGTCCCGTTTTCCCGGGGAGCAGGTCCGGCGCCGATCCGGCCGAATTCCCGCGCGGTGAGTGAATCACCGGAGAAGAAATACGCGGTCTCGCTGCGTGGCAGACCAATCGCGGCCAGTTCTCGTTCCACGCTGAGCCGGCGCAGGATCTCCATCGATCTGGTGCTGATCGCCCGCCCCCGCGGAAACGACGACGGCTCCAGATGACGTTCGGCCAACAATACCGGTACCTGCCGCTGGGCCAGTTCCACGGCGAGGACCAGACCCACCGGACCCGCACCACAGATGACAACGGGTAGCACTCCACACCCCTCCGTGCCGACGGCGGCACCGTACGTTACCAGCATGGTGCCGGAAACGACCCACCCGATACCGGCACCGTGGGTGCGGTGGCAGAAGGGTGGCAGAGTATGCATGGTTCTTGTCGGGTCCCATCCCGCAGTGCGAGGCTCATTCCCACAGACGCTCATTCTCACCCTGGATCCACCGACCCGATTTGAGTGATCATTATTCGGATTGTGTCGAGTGTTGTGGATCATGGTGTTGGTTGCGGGTGTGTGGATACCGCTGGTGTGCCCAGCTTTTCCACTGTGGGTCTCCGGTCGGGCCTGGTGGGGCGGGGTTTGTCCTGGTCAGGTTCGTGTGGGAGGGGCGTGGGTGGCGGTGAAGAGGCCCTCGAACGCGTCGCGGTGTGGCCAGTTGGCCGGCAGCCGCAGGGTGATGCGGCGGGATCGGCGGGTGATTCTGGCGGGCAGGGTGATCAGGTGGCGGCGGATGGTGCCGGTCCGTGCTGTGGCGTGGAAGAGGCTGGCCAGGGCGCCGGCGGCGCGGGTTAGGTTGTGGGCGATCGCGGCCAGGGCCAGCCAGGCGGCGTTCGCGGCGAACGATCCTGAGGGCAGATGCGCCAGGGCTGAGTCTTTCAGGTCGGCGTTGACCTGCTCGATGATCGCGTGCTCGCGGTGGTGTTTTTCGGCTTGGACCAGCTCCACGGTCGAGTCGGTGATGAACGCGTGGTAGCGCCAGGCGGTGAACAACTCCCCCTGGCGGTCCGGGACGTTTTTGTCTTTCACCCGCCGCACGATCAGCCGCAGAGTGATCTGCTCGGATTTCCGTCGCGACCGAAATGCGGTGTAGGTGGTTTCGGCGATCTGGGCGTCAGAAATCCACTGACCACTATCTTCGTCATAGATCGCGTTCGGATACCGGATCGGGACCCACCCGTCGGGGTCGATGGCGGCGATCGCGGTCCGGACCGGGCGAGTCTGTTTCGTGGTGATCGAGAACCGGACCCCGGCCCGGACACAGGTGGTGACCACGGCGTGGCTGTCGAACGCCGAGTCCATCCTGGCCAGCAGAGTGCCGGTGGCCCCGGCCTGGCGGGCGGTGGTAATGGCCTCGGCGACAAACCCGGCCGCCCCCTTGGCCGAGGCCGCCCCACCGCGCCGCAACCGCGTACCGGCGATGACCGGCGCCGCGATCGGTGTCGAGACCGTCGCCAGCAACGGATGCAAACCCCGCACCCGGGTATACCCATATTCCGCGCCCTGCTTCTGATACCCGTAGACCTGTTCGATGGTGGAATCCACATCGAGGAACGCATACACCTCAGCACCCGGCAGCAGCGGAGCATTCCGCGCTAAACCGGTGAGTGTCTCACGGGCCACGACGTCGAGTTGACGCACATTCCCCCAGGTGAATCCCCGAAGAAACGTGCCCAGCGTTGACGGCGCCCGAATACCCCCGAACAACCGGGACAACCCACCGTGGCGGATCACTCCCAGATCATCGATCGAGTCGGCACCGGCCACCATGCCCGCCACCACCGAGGTGATCTTCGCCCCCGGATTCGCCCCCGCACTGCCCGCCGCGCGCGGAAGCCGAACCCGCCGGTCAGCGGCCTCATGCAACCCGGCACGCTCCGCCAGCCGCAACACCGGAACCACACCGGCGCACGACACGAGATTCGGCTCATCGAATCTCACCGACACACCACCAGCAGTATGAGATGCTCGCACCTCGTAGATGCCCTCCGAACCTGGCCAGATGGAACCCTTGACAAGTCCCATCATCCCAGCTCAGAGGGCATCTACCCCGTTACGACACCCTCACACACCAAATCCAGTCGGTGGATCCAGGTTTAGAGTGGCTGCAGGTGCACGGGGAGGCCATCTTTCGGGAAGGGCATCGAGGAGTAGTCAATGGGGGCCTGGTAATCGGGTGCAGTGTTCCACCGGTAGCGCTGCAGCAGCTGGTGCATGACGGCCTTGACCTGCATGCCGGCGAAGTACAGTCCGATGCATTTGTGCACG
>DASXOV010000099.1:0-10289 GCA_036494005.1 Pseudonocardiaceae bacterium
CAGATCAAGGACACCGACGGTTACCGGCGGCTGGCCCGCAGATCCGCGGCACTGGGATTCGACGGCAAGTGGGTGCTGCACCCGGGCCAGATCGACGCGGCCAACGAGACCTACAGCCCTGCTCCGCAGGACTACGACCACGCCGAGAACATCCTCGACGCCTACGAGTGGTTCACCTCGGAGGCCGGCGGTCAGCGTGGTGCCGCCATGCTCGGCGACGAGATGATCGACGAGGCCTCCCGCAAGATGGCGCTGGTCATCGCTACGCAGGGCCGGGCGATCGGCATGCAGCGCGCAGCGACGTGGAGCCCACCCACAGATCGGTGAGTACGTTCACAGCACGGCGCGGCGCGGGACAGTGGGAGCCATACTGGCGAGTAACCCTGCGCCGGGTCCGCCCTTCGGCGCACGCGACGAAAGGTACGTCTCATGGCGCGGCTCGCCCAGACCACCGATCTCACCGAGATTCAGCAGGAGATCCTGGCCACCGTCAGGACCTTCGTGGACAAGGAGATCATCCCGGTCGCCCAGGAGCTCGAGCACACCGACACCTACCCGCAGGAGATCGTCGACGGGATGAAGGAGATGGGCCTGTTCGGGCTCACCATCCCGGAGGAGTACGGCGGGCTCGGTGAGTCGCTGCTGACCTACGCACTGGTCGTGGAACAGATCGCCCGCGGCTGGATGAGCGTCTCCGGTGTGATCAACACGCACTTCATCGTGGCGCACATGATCCGCCACCACGGCACCGACGAGCAGAAGCGGCATTACCTGCCCAGGATGGCCACCGGCGAGGTCCGCGGCGCCTTCTCCATGTCCGAACCGGAGCTGGGCTCGGATGTGGCGGCGATCAGGACCCGCGCCCGGCGCGAGGACAGCGGCTATGTCGTCGACGGCGCGAAGATGTGGCTGACCAACGGCAGCACCTCGACCCTGGTGGCAACGCTGGTCAAGACCGACGAGGGCGCCGAGAAGCCACACCAGAACCTGACCGCGCTCCTGGTGGACAAGCCCACCGGCTACGGCGAGGTCGCGCCGGGTCTCAGCGTGCCCGGCAAGATCGACAAGATGGGCTACAAGGGCGTCGACACCACCGAACTGGTCTTCGACGGCTACCGGATCGGCGCCGGCCAGGTGCTCGGCGGAGCACCTGGCAAGGGCTTCGCCCAGATGATGGACGGCGTCGAGGTGGGGCGGGTCAACGTCGCCGCCCGGGCCTGCGGCATCGCCATCCGGGCCTTCGAACTCGCCGTCGGCTACGCCCAGAGCCGCAAGACCTTCGGCAAGCCGATCGCGCAGCACCAGGCGATCGCGTTCAAGCTCGCCGACATGGCCACCAAGGTCGAGGCCGCGCATCTGATGATGGTCAACGCCGCCCGCATGAAGGACTCGGGTCAGCGCAATGATGTCGCAGCCGGGATGGCGAAACTGCTGGCCAGCGAGTATTGCAACGAGGTCACTGAGGATGCATTCCGCATCCACGGTGGCTACGGCTACTCCAAGGAGTACGAGATCGAGCGGCTGATGCGCGAGGCGCCGTTTCTGCTGATCGGCGAAGGTACGAGTGAAATCCAGAAGACGATCATCAGTAAGGGTCTGCTCCGGGAGTACGCTGCGCGAAGCTGAGCCCGGAACCGCGGATACCTCGAACAGGCCACGCAGTCCGCTGGAGTGATCGTTTGGCAGGATGAGGTAATCCCGCAGCGGAGGTGATGCACCGTGACCGGCCCCTTCGGCAGCCAGCGGCAGACGCCTGGCTTGCCCACCCCGCCAACCGGCTGGCCGATCGGCTCCTATTCCACGTACGCCGAGGCACAGCGCGCCGTGGACCACCTGGCGGACAGCGAATTCCCGGTAGCCGAGGTGACCATCGTCGGAGTGGACCTGATGCTGGTCGAGCGGGTGTTACGCAGGCTGACCTGGGGACGGGTCCTGGCCCAAGGGGGGGCCTCGGGCGCCTGGTTCGGCCTGTTCGTCGGGGTGCTGCTCAGCCTGTTCGGTACCCGCGCGGGCACCGGGATGGTCCCGATCCTGGTAGGCGTCGCCACGGGTGTGCTGTTCGGGACGGTGTTCGCGGCAGTGGGCTACGCCTCCTCCCGAGGGCGGCGGGATTTCTCGTCGGCCAGCCAGCTGGTGGCCGGCCGCTACGACGTACTGTGCCTGCCCCGGCATGCCGAGCAGGCCCGCGACCTGCTGGCCAAGTTGGCGATGGGCCCAGGTGCCGCGACCACCTGAGGTTGCGGGCTCTTCAAGTACCGCCAACCCCGGGAACAGGAGTTGCAAACCGCTACCAACCTGCCCGCCAGCTCTCTGGAAGTGTTCGGCCGAGCTGTCTTCGGTCGCCACCGCGTCAACGATGGGCAGGCAGCCCGCCCCGTGCATCAGCCATACCCGTCCGGTCCACCCCGAGTTCAGTGAAACCATCGGGGTTGGTAGCAGTTAAGGACGTCTCAGCGGCGGGTTGGTGGCACTTGAAGAGCCCGCAACCCCGGGTACTACAGCCAGCGGTTGCGCCGGAACACCCGGAACAGTGACCCGCAGATCATCACGATCACGCTGATCACCGCGAGGTAGCCATACTGCCAGCGCAGTTCGGGCATGTAGTCGAAGTTCATCCCGTAGATCCCGGCGATCATGGTCGGCACCGAGATAATGGCAACCCACGCGGTCATCTTCCGCATGTCGTGGTTCTGCTGCATGGTGATCTTGGCCAGCACCGCGTCGACCAGCGTCGTGAGCAGTTCGTCGTAGGCAGACACCCGTTCGGACACCGTGGCGAGATGGTCGTGCACGTCACGGAAGTACTGCCGCACCTGCGCCGGGATCAGCGGCGAGTGGCTCTCGGCCAGCAGCCGCAGCGGCGTCGCCAGCGGACGCACCGCCCTGCGCAGTTCCATGACCTCGCGCTTCATCAGATATATCTGCTCCGAGCTGATCTCGGCATGCGGTGCGAACACCCGGGACTCCATGACCTCGATGTCGTCCTCTACCGCGGCGGTCACCACCAGGTAGCGGTCGACCACCTGATCGGCGACCGCATGCAGCACAGCGGCAGGTCCCAGCGCCAGCTGCTCGGGGTCTGCTTCCAGCTTGCGACGCACGTCGGCCAGCCGAGAGTGATTGCCGTGGCGCACCGTCACGACGAAGTCGGGGCCGAGGAAGACCATCACCTCGCCGGTCTCCACGACCTCGTTGGCCGGGGACGGGCCGGACTGCTCCACGTAGTTCATCGTCTTGAGCACGATGAACAACATGTCGTCATAGCGTTCGAGCTTCGGTCGCTGATGCGCGTGCACCGCGTCCTCGACCGCAAGCTCGTGCAGGCCGAAGGTGTCGGCGATCCCCTGGATCTGGTGGGCGCCGGGCTCGTGCAGGCCGATCCACACGAATCCCTCGCCGCGCCTGCGGACCTCGGTCATCGCCTCGGTATGAGTGAAGGAGCCCGGTAGCCGTCTGCCGTCGACGTAGACGGCACAGTCCACGACGGGTTCGGGCCGGGCACCGAACCGGTGGACGGTGGTCCGTACGGTGCGGTTGGCCCGGCTGCGCAGGCTGGCGAGAGTGGACACGGCGGGCTCCTCCGAACGACGCGGTCACACGCGGGAGAGGTGCCGGAGCGGCGGCTTCGGCAGGACTGATGCGCCGCACCACCGGAGAGATCGGGCTCAGCGTCGTCAGACGGCCCGGTCGGCGGGGACGCGGCCGGTACTGCAGGGGCTATCCACGCCCTCACCTCCTCGCGCTCGCCGGTCGGCTGCTGAAGCAGCCACGGTGAGGGTACCCGCCTGCGGGCAGGATCGGTCGCCGACCTGCCCGGCATATCCCCGGCATATCCAGCCCTCTCCCCGGCGCCGTTTCACGGCAGGGAACTCTCGCTCAACCTCCCATGAAAACCAGGAGAAGATCACTCAGAACAACCATCTCCAGATCTCTCCGTCCAGCCCTGACGTGGACGTCACCACTCCGGACATCGCGGTGCGAAAACGGTTCCGCGCTGATCGATCTGCGCGTGATAACAGAAATGGTTCAGGATCTGAGAGCACGCCACCGGCACCGGCACAAGTATCGCCAGGGCGAGGATCCTCACCCTCCGGTAGCACGACACCTGCCCAGCGCCGTGGAAGACTCAGGTCGGCACTCACGACCGGCCCGGTGGGCCACCTCCCAGGAAGGTATCTCGACCAACGTGCAGTTCGGACGGTACTTCGAGGAGTTCGAGGTCGGAGCGATCTACCGGCACTGGCCCGGCAAGACGGTCACCGAGTATGACGACCACCTGTTCTGCCTGCTCACGATGAACCACCACCCGCTGCACCTGGACGCCCACTACGCCGAAGAGACCACCGACTTCGGCAAGAACGTGGTGGTCGGCAACTACATCTACTCGCTGCTACTGGGGATGTCGGTGCCGGACGTCTCGGGCAAAGCGATCGCCAACCTCGAGGTGGAGTCGCTGCGGCACGTCAAGCCGACGTTCCACGGGGACACCGTCTACGGCGAGACCGAGGTGCTGGACAAGACCCCGTCGAGGTCGAAGGACGACCGCGGCGTCGTGTACGTGGAGACCCGTGGATACAAGCAGGACGGCACTATCGTGTGCATTTTCCGGCGCAAGGTGATGGTCCCCACCCGCGCCTACGGCGAGACTCGCGGCGGCGAGCAGCCCGGCCGCCCGCGGCCCCGGGAGTCGTGAGTACCGGAGAGCGTCATCGTCCTGGTCTCGTCATCTCATCTCACTCATCGGGGCAGGCAACCCCACTCGGTGAGTGCCTCGACGAGACCGTCCACGAGCGGAAGGCCCGTCAGGATGGCCGCGTCGCACCACCGGACGTCGTCTGCGTCATCGCCCGCGCACAACGTCCCGCTGATCGCCCGGCAGCGGTAGTCGTGAATGTCGAAGACCCCGCCGTGAGGCGCGGGACGCTCAACACTCCCGACCCGGCCGGTGATCGCCACCCGCAGCCCGGTCTCCTCGGCCACCTCGCGCAGTACCGCCTGCTGATCGGTCTCGCCGGCCTCCACCCGGCCACCCGGCACCGACCAGCAGCCCGCTCCCGGCTCGTTGACCCTCCTGACCAGCAGCAATCTGCCGGAGTCATCAAAAACCACCGCGCCGACGCAATGAGTACTCCGGTCGTGTGAGGATGTCACGCATATGGAGGCTAGTCTCTCGGAGAGTCGCGTAGTCCTGCTCAGCCAAGTGCGGTACAACACTGTGGATCGATGACGGAGTGCGGTAGAACGGTTGCACAAACCCAAACCCGCGCAGGTGCAGACAAGGGTGGTCGCGTTGAGTGGGAATGCGAAGAAGTACGTGACATGGATCGTCGTGGCGTTCGTGTTGTTCTTCGTATTCGGTCAGCCGACACAGGCGGCCGAGATCGTGCATGGAGCGCTGCACCTGCTCCAGCAGGCGGCCGAAGCGGCCATCACCTTCATGAAGGCAGTGTTCGTCACCAAGTAGCAGGAGGCGAGCCCATGCTCGGTCCCCGGGATCCCGACGATTACCTGCTCCCCACCGAGCGGCGGGTCATCCGGGTACGCAGGCACTGGGCGGTGTTGAGCCGGGTGCTGGCCGAGACCGTCGGCATCCTCATCGTCGCCATCGGGCTCTCGGTGGCGCTCTCCCACGGCGGGGATGACGTCTGGCTGCTCCAGACCATCCTCTGGTACGCCGCGTTGGCTGCGGTGCTGCGGTTCGCCTTCAAGGTGCTGGAGTGGTGGGTCGAGCGCGTCGTGGTCACCGACAAGCGGTTCATGCTCACCAGCGGCATCATCGAGACGAAGATCTCCCTGATGCCGATCACGAAGGTGACCGACATGAGCTACTCGCGGCCGGTCATCGGGCGGATCCTCGGCTACGGAACGCTGCGAGTCGAGTCAGCCGGGCAGAAGCAGGACCTGGAGCGGATCGCGTTTCTGCCCAGGCCCGAGGAGGTCTACGACGCGATCTCCGAGCTGATCTTCGGCGAGAAGGGCGAGGGCCGGAAGCCGTCGCTGGCACCGCCCCGGGCTCGGTCCCGGCGGCGCTGAGTCCCTCCCCCGGTAGTGCACGGCGGGGCCGACCACGCACACTGCACACTGTGCGCATCGATCTGCACGCCCACTCCACCGCCTCCGACGGCACCGATCCACCGGCGGAGCTGGTGAAGGCGGCCGCCGCCGCCGGCCTCGACGTGATCGCGCTCACCGACCACGACACCACCGCCGGGTGGGCCGAGGCGGTCGAGGCGCTGCCCGCTGGCCTGCGACTGATCCGAGGAGCTGAGTTCTCCGCGGTCGCGCCGGATGGCGCGGGTGATCGGGTGCCGGTACATCTGCTCGGCTATCTGTTCGACCCCGCGTCGCCGGCTATCACCGCCGAGCAGGCCCGGCTGCGCGACGAACGGCAGGCGCGGCTGCGCACCATGGCCGAGCGAATGGCCGCCGACGGCTTCCCGGTCGACCCCGATGCGCTGCTCGCCGGGCTGCCCGTGGACACTCCAGCTGGACGGCCGCACCTGGCCAGGGCTTTGATGTCGGCTGGCGTGGTCAGCAGCGTGGGCGAGGCGTTCGGCCGCTACCTCGCCCCCACCAGCCCGTACTACGCGGGCCGCGCCGACACCGACATCGTCGCGGCGGTCGAGATGGTTCGCGGGGCAGGTGGGGTTGCGGTGCTCGCCCACCCCTTCGCCCGCAACCGCGGCCCGGTGGTGGGCCCTGAGGTGATCGTCGAGCTGGCCGCCGCCGGGCTCGCCGGGATCGAGGTCGATCATCCGGACCACACCGAGGAGGACCGCGTGGCGCTGCGCGAACTGGCCGCCGGGCTGGACCTGCTGACCACCGGCTCCAGCGACTATCACGGGGCGAACAAGCCGGTCCGACTGGGGCAGGAGACGACCGACCCCCAGGCCCTGGACCGGATCGAGGAACTGGCGCACGGCCGAGTCACCGGCGTGCCGGGCCCGGCCCGCTGATCCGGGTGTGCAGGGCCGGTCAGGACTCGGGTCGGGAGTAGGTACGGTGGACGCGATGGCACGGCAAGCGCAGGGCGAACTCGATCTCGGCGATCTGCCTCGCCCGCTGGTGCGAGTGACGCCCGCCAAGCTCACCACGTGGACCGGCTGCCGCCGCCGCTACCGGATGGCCTACCTGGATCGGCCGGCGCCGTCCCGCGGCGGCGCGTGGGCGCACAGCACGTTGGGCGCCGTGGTGCACTCCGCACTGCGAGCACTGTTCGAGCTGGCCCCCGGGCGGCGCCGGCCGCACACCGCGGCCGGTCTGGTGGCCGCACACTGGTCCGACGAGGGATTCGCCGGCGAGGCCCAGGCCGCGCGGTACCGCAGCCGTGCCCAGGACTGGGTGGCCCGCTACGTCGAGAAACTGGATCCCGACCTCGATCCGGTAGGCGTGGAGCGCTGGGTGTCCACGCCCACCCGGCGGATCGTGGCCGAGGGCCGGGTGGACCGCATCGATGAACGAGACGGCGACCTGGTCGTGGTGGACTACAAGACCGGCAAGCAGGAACTCACCGACGACGATGCGCGGGGCTCGCAGGCCTTGGCGCTCTACGCCGTGGCGGCGCGCCGCACGCTGCGCCGGGAGTGCCGCCGGGTCGAACTGCACCACCTGCCCAGCGGGAAGGTCGCCGGGTGGGAGCACACCGAGCAGTCCCTGGGCCGCCACCTGCAGCGCGCCGAGGAGGCAGCCGACGAGATCGCGCTGGCCACCGACACCCTGCTGGCCGGAGGCGATCCGGAGATCCTGTTCCCACCGTCGACCAGCCGGGCCTGCTCCTGGTGCGACTTCCGGCGGCACTGCCCCGAGGGCCGGGCCGCCGCCCCTGATCTCGACTCGTGGGCTCTGCTGGCGCCATGAGGCCGGCACCATGAGCCGCCCGGCACCCACCTCCGGCCGGAACCCGCTGGCCGCCGCGGATCGGATCACCACACGTCGCCGACAACCCGGTGGACGCCAGCTGGGGCCGCGGGTGCTGCGACTGCTGTCCGGTGTGCTGGCCGGTGGCCTTGTGATGCTCGCGTTGGCGGTCGGCCTCGCGAAGTGGTTCCTCGAATCGTCCGGCCATTCCGGCCCCGGTACCCCTGACGTGATCGGGCATGCGGTCGCCGCGCTGAGTGCCGTCGTGCTGCAGCTGGTGGTCGACCGCTCCCGCGGACCCCGGGCGGCGCTGGCCGCGGCCCTCATCCTGGTGCTCGTGGCCGGTGTGCTCTGGTTCGGCTGGTGGTCCTGAGCCGGCGGGAAATGCTGTCCAGCTCACCGGCCACACCGACGGAGTGCAGGCGGTGGCCTGGTTCCCGGACGGCACCCGCCTGCTCACCGACGGCACCGTACGGGTGTGGGACGCCACCAGCGGGCGGGCCGTCGGGTTCACGATTGTCACCCTGCCGGGGGTGAGGTCGCGGTCTTCGACGTCCTCGCGGACCAGCTCGTCAGGACCAGCGCGGGGCCTGGCGCTGGCTCGGCTAGAACGTCGTCGAGGACGGGCGACTCACTCCCCTCCCCGCGGAGCCCTTCGGGCCCTACCACCCCTGCATCCGCCGCCCGTTCCGCAGAGTCGGCCTGAGGTCCGGCCAGCAGCGACGTTCAGCTCCCAACCGCTTCCACCCGGTCCAGGAACTCCCGTACCGCCGGGATCGTGTTGTGTGGCTTCATCCGGACGTAGAGGTCACGGAGCAGAGCGGCGCCCCGGGTCGAGTTCAGGCTCTCGGCCAGGTCGAGTGACTGCAGGCCCAGCCCGGCAGCGGTGTCCAGATCGCGTTGCTTTCCCGGCAGGGTGCGGGCCTCAGCCTGCCGGACCAGGCCGATCTGCCGGTCCCGGACGAGTGACGCGCTGAACTGGGCCATGCCCTCGTCGAGCAGAGCAACTGCCTGCTCCGCCTGGCCGAGCTTCAGAAATGAGGTGCCGGCGTTGGCGGTGACTATCGCCGGATCCAGCCAGTACAGCCAGGGCGGGTCATCGTCCGGTGTGAGCTGCTCAGCCTGGGTGCGGGCGCGGGAAACCGCCGCCGTGCAAGCCGATGTGTCACGGACGGCGGCGAACGCAGCTGCCTGCCACATGTGAAGCTCGGCAAGCAGAGCGGGTGTGGCCTGCCCCCGTGTTCCAGCCAACGCCGTCTCAATGAATGTCACCGCGTCCACGGGTTGTCCCTGAGAGGTGGCCTGCTTTGCCATGTCGGCGAGGATATGAGCGCCAAAGGGTCGGTCGTCGGCAGAATGGGCGGCGCGCAGGCCCGCGATGTAATAGCGCTGCGCCAGGCCCTGTTCGCCCATATCGAACGCCGACCAGCCGCAGAGCTGACCCAGCTCGGCCAGCAGTGCATACAGCGCTCGGCCGGTGTGCTCGCCGTATGAGGCCCGGTCCAGCAGCCCGGTCACCCAGCCGAACAGGTGCTGCGCCATCGCCAGCACGCTGCCGCCGCCAGCCACATCGTCCATCTGGCGCAGCTCGGCAGCCATAGCTCGAAGCCGCGCGACCAGCTCGGCCGACACCCGGTGACCGGTCAGCCCGGACACCAGCGCCTCGGGTTCGTGCACCAGCCACTGATGCGCCGGAGCCGTCAAAGCCGGCCCGGTCAGCGACAAGAACACCCGGCGCTTCACCCGGCCTCCACCACTGAGCAGGATTGCCGCCTCGACAGTACCCCGGTGATTCCACGGGGCCACGAGCACAAGATCACGCTCGGCGTCGTCGGCCTGGTCGCCTTCCGGAGCCCAGGCGACCGGTCCGCCGTTCGTCTGTGCGCCGGCAGGCTCGATGAGCCCGGTAGGCCGGCACACCGCGAGACCGTTCCCGGCCGGTTCGGCAACAGTCAGTGGTGTGGTGTCCTCGGGCAACCGGAACCACAGCAGTTCCGGTGGGATGCGCAGCACCCGCGCCCAGTGCTGCAAGGTGTCGAGCAGTTGCAGCGGCGGCCCGGTCTCGAACCGGCTGATCTGCGGCTGACGCAGACCGAGCCACTGCCCGAGCAGAGTCTGGGAGATGCCGTACGGGCCGTAGACCGCGTAATGGTCGGGGTGCATCCGGTACGCCCGAGATACCCGGCCCATGTGCCGAGCGGCGAAGGATTCCTCGAACGGCTCGGTGTCCCAGAACTCGGCCGGCACCTCAGGCGGAGTGATGAGCTTGTCCCGGGAAGCACGAACGCAGCGGGCACATTGGCGCTGCGTGTTGTCTTTGGCAAGGCGAGTGCCGCACCGGCAATAGTATTGCGGTGGTCGTTTCGAGCCCATCCGTCCCCTCCCCAGTGCTGACCGATTTCAAGGAGTGTAACGAGTACCTCAACGATCCA
>DASXOV010000100.1:0-45090 GCA_036494005.1 Pseudonocardiaceae bacterium
CCCGGCCAGCACCGTCTGGTCCAGCAATGTCAGGCCCAGTTCGCGGTCCGGCTGCGCGGTGAGTCTGCGCACCGCTTCCGATTCAGGCTCCGGTCCCCAGCCGGGCCCCAGCAGATCCGGACCGAGGTGGCCGATCAACCGGTGCTCCTGGTCGCTGGGGACCAGCGCCATGTCGTGCAGCCGGAAACCGACCGCCACCCGATCCGGCACCGCGAGTATCGCCCGAACCTGATGATCAGGCCCCCGCCAGCGCTGGCCGGGCCGATAGAGGTGCCAGGCCCCGTCCATCCGGAGGTGCGTGTGCAGGCTGCGCCCGTCGCCGAGCCGGGTCAGCAGGTGCTTGCCGACACTCACGACCTCACGCACGGCTGTCCCGGTCAGGTTCGTGGTGGCGAGCCGGGGATGGCGCAACTCACCACGGACCAGGGTGCCTCCGGCGAGTGCCGCGCCCAGTCTGCGACCGGTCAGCCACACCGTGTCGCCCTCGGGCATCTGCTCAGACCTGCGCCTCTTCGACCCCTGCCGGGTCGGCCGCTGGCGGCGCGGCCGGGGCGCGCCGTCTGAGCTGCGAGGTACGCATCACCCGGGTCAGCAGCGCGTCGAAGGCCACTGCCATCTCCTGAGCCCCAGGGGTGCCCCAGCGCTGGATCGGCAGGCAGGCGCCCTGGGCGTGTTGCATGGCCGAGCGGTCCGGCAGCACGGTGGGCAGCACCAACGGCCCGAAGATCTCCCGGAGCTCGTGGATCCGGTAGGTGTGTTCGTGGGACCGCAGCCGCGCCCGGTTGACCACCACGCCCAGCGGCTGCAGATCCGGGTTGTGTTCCCGCTCGTTCTGCACCGCCTCGAAGGCCCGCTGCACACCGGTGACGGCATAGATGGTCGGTTCGGTGACCAGCAGCGCGCGGTCGGCCGCCACCAGCGCCGAGCGGGTGAGCTGGCCCAGCGAGGGCGGGCAGTCCAGCAGCACCAGCCGGTATGGTGGATCGGCCAGTTCGTCCAGCTTCGACAGTGCCTCGTCCAGCCCGGAGAGCCGGGTGGGGTCCGGATCGGGCCGATTGTGCGCCTCGACGTTTTCGGACCCGACCAGCACGTCCAAGCTCTCGCCCCAGGCGCTGGGCGCGATGGCGTCGCGAAGCACCGAGCTCGTCGAATCGGCCAGTACATCGGCGAGCGTGGTGCCGGTCTCCCCGGGCTCCAGGGTGCTCGTGGCGTTGCCCTGCGGGTCGAGGTCCACCACCAGAGTGCGGATCCCGCGCTGTAGGGCCGCCCCGGCCAGGCCGAGAATCACCGACGTCTTGCCCACGCCACCCTTCAGACTGAGCACCGCCACGCTTCGCACCGGTGCAGCCTAGGCTGCGGCCCCGGTGTCCCGCCGAAGTGTTCCGGCTAGCGGCCCCTCTAGGGTGCTGCGCATGCGAGCTCCCGCGGTGCAACGGGCACTGGAGGTCGAGGTCGCCGCGGCACGGCGGCGGCTGGGTACCGCGCCTCGGGTCCTGGATGTCGGCGGCGGCAGCGGTGTGTGGGCCGTGCCGCTGGCCCGATCCGGCTGCACCGTGACGGTGGTCGACCCGAGCCCCAACGCGCTGGCCACCCTGCACCGCAGGTCTGCCGAGGCCGGGGTGCAGCATCTGGTGCACCCGGTACAGGGTGACGCCGACTCGCTGGCCGACGTGGTGGGTCTGGCCAGTGCCGATCTGGTCCTCGGGCACGGGGTGCTCGAGGTCGTCGAGGACACCGCGGTGGCGGTCAGGGCACTGGCCGACGCCACCACCCCCGGCGGCGCGGTGTCGATCGTGGCGGCCAATCGATATGGCGCGGTGCTGGTGCGCGCGCTGGCCGGCCGGTTGGCCGACGCCCGCCGGATACTGGACGACCCGGACGGCAGACTCGGTGTTGCCGACCCGCTGCTGCGGCGCTTCGACAGCGACACGCTCTGCGCGCTGATCGAGCAGTGCGGATTGGTCGCCGAGTTGCTGCAGGGCGACGGAGTGGTGGCCGACCTGGTTCCCAGCGGAGTGTTGGAGTCCCACCCCGGGACTGCCGAGCAGCTCGCCGAGCTCGAACTGTCCGCTGCGGGCCGGTCCCCGCTTCGGGACGTCGCGGGCCGGTTGCACGCGCTGGCCCGGCGCCCGGCCTGAGCGCCCCGCATCCGCCTGCATTGCCGACAGCATTGTCAGCGCAGGCGGATAGCCTGCTGAACTGTGGGGCGCAGCGCAGATCTTCCCCGGGCAGATCGTCCCCGGGCCGGTCCACTCCGTCATGGGGTGACGCCCCGGCCGCCGGACGATCGCGGATGCACCGTGCTGCACGTGGACATGGACGCCTTCTACGCGTCGGTGGAGATCCGGGAGCGTCCGGAGCTGGCTGGGATGCCGGTCGTGGTGGCCGGGGGCAGCGGCCCGTCGGGCGAGCGCGGCGTCGTACTCTCGGCCAGCTACGAGGCACGCGAGTTCGGTGTGCGCTCGGCGATGCCGGTCGCCCGGGCCCGGCGGATGTGCCCGCAGGCGCAGTTCGTGCCACCACAGTTCCCCCGGTATGCCGAGGTCTCCGATGGGGTGATGGCCCTGTTCCGAGAGATCACCCCCCTGGTCGAGCCGCTGAGTCTGGACGAGGCGTTCCTCGACGTCGCAGGCGCGCTGCGCAGACTGGGGATGAGCCCGGCCGGGATCGGGGACTGGATCCGAGGGCAGGTCTACGACGCACACCGGGTGACCTGTTCGGTAGGGGTGGCCCCGAGCAAGTTCCTGGCCAAGCTGGCCTCTGGGCTGTGCAAACCGGATGGCCTGCTCGTGGTGCCTGCCGACGGCGTCTTCGAGTTCCTGCACCCATTGCCGGTCTCGGCACTGTGGGGTGTCGGCCGGCGCACCGCTGAGGTGCTGCACCGGCTGGGGTGTCGCACCGTGGCCGACGTCGCGAGCACACCGTTGCCCGCGCTACGGCGGGCTGTGGGTACCGCGGTGGCCGAGCATCTGCACGGGTTGGCCAACGGCCGCGACGAGCGGCGAGTCGTGCCGGACGCTCCCGAGAAGTCGATCGGGGCGGAGGAGACGTTCGCCCAGGACGTCGCCGACCGGGGGGTGCTGCGGCGGGAGTTGCTGCGTCTGGCCGAGCGGGCCACGGCGGCCTTGCGTGGCCGTGGGCTGAGCGGCCGGACCATCGCGGTGAAGATCAGGTATCCGGACTTCACCACGATCAGCCGCTCCCGGACCCTGGCCGGACCCACCGACATCGGGCAGGTGGTCTTCGGGGTGGCGGTGGAGCTTATGGAAGCCGCGGTGCCGAACGGGGCGGCGGTCCGGCTGCTCGGCGTGCGGGTGGAACAATTGGTCACCGGCACCGTAGCCGAGCAGCTCACGTTGGACGGCGCCCGAGCGAACTGGTCGGATGCGGAGCGGGCGGCTGATGCGGCGCGGTCCCGGTTCGGGAGTTCGGCGGTGCGTCCCGCCACCCTGACAAGCCCCTCGGAACCGTCGGCGACAGCCCGTGCTGACATGCCCACTGAAACGGGTACACCCACCGGCTAGTCGGCGTCGCCGCAGGCTCGTATCCTCGACGTCAGGAGCCCACAATGGGCACCTGGCTGCCCTGGGGACTAACGTCAGGACCGGCCACCACATATCCGGGAGTGCCGGAGGAGGATCGATGCCACTCTCCGAGCACGAGCAGCGTCTGCTCGACCAGATCGAGCGCGCGCTCTATGCCGAGGACCCCAAATTCGCATCGAATGTACGGGGCGCCCGGATGCGCAGCCCATCCCGCCGCAGGCGGTTGCAGGGCATCGCATTGTTCGTCCTGGGCCTGGTGCTGCTGGTGGTCGGGGTGATGCTCCCGATCCGCGCGGCCGGGATCCCGGTGATCAGTGTCCTCGGCTTCCTGGTGATGTTCGCCGGTGCGGTCGTCGCGATCTTCGCTCGTGGCCACGACCGGGATGGAGGTCCCGGTGCCCAGGCGGGCAACGCGTCCGCCGGGGGAACATCACGCAGCACACTGGCCCAGCGGATGGAAGAGCGGTTCCGGCGCCGCTTCGAGGACCGTTAGCTCCGCTGAGGCGGACGTCGATGTCGGCGTCGATGACGGCTTCGGCTTCGTGAGCGGCCCCGTCAGCAGCTACAGCCCGGTGGGCTGAGGCGGCGGCGGGGTCGTTTGCCGTCCGGGTGTCCCGCGATCCGGGCGGCCCCCACTTTCCCCCACACCTGTTCCCCCGCCGGCGCTGCGCGGGGGATGCCCCGCCTGCATGTGCCGCGGGATGGCTCCTCGTGATGGCCGGACGCCGCCTTGACACGGCCTTTCCGGCGCAGCGAGGCATTCCGGATCCCCACCCGTCCCCACCATCGCTGACCTGGCTGAATCGTGCGCCGGTGGGGATCAGGAGACTGTTCGTGCGTTGACAGTGGCATAAAGTGGGGTACGGTGGTGATCAGTGGAGCACAGGGGTGCTCCGCGGGTCGGTTCGGGAGAGCCGGCGAGGAGAGGTGGGGTGGCGGTGTTTCTCGGCACGCACACCCCGCGGTTGGACGACAAGGGTCGGCTGACGTTGCCGGCGAAGTTCCGCGACGCGCTCGCAGGGGGGCTGATGGTCACCAAGGGACAGGACCACTGCCTGTATCTCTTTCCGCGCGCCGAATTCGAGGAGATGGCCCGCAAGGTGGCGGGGGCGCCGCTGACCAACGAGGCGGTGCGGGCCTATCAGCGTTACCTGTTCGCGGGCACCGACGAGCAGCGCCCGGATGCGCAGGGCCGCATTTCGATCGTGCCGGAGTTGCGGCGCTACGCGGGGCTGAGCAAGGAATGTGTCGTGATCGGGGCGATCAACCGGCTGGAGATCTGGGACAGCGCGGCATGGCAGCGCTACCTGGAGGAGCACGAGGAGTCCTACGCCCAAGCGCAGGAGGAGGTGCTGCCCGGTTTGTTCTGACCGGCGGTGCTGCCCGGCGGGCGGCACGTTGTCCCGGTGCAGCCAGGCCTCCGTCCGATGCGCGACGACACCGAGGTGCGCTCCGACGTCTCCGCAACACCGGAGATCCACAACGTCGCAGCTTCACAAACACCTGAGGTGCCAAGACACCGAGTAGCAGGGCCCTGACGCAACTTCCCCGGCGCCAGGACCCTCGCACCGGGCGGAGACCTGGCGGCACCGAGAACAAGGATCACAGGGTACCGCAAGGATCACAGGGTACCGGTGGTCCGCTCACCGTGGCATGAGGGGCATCAGGGGGTGTGGGTGTGAGCAGAGGGAGCGTGGCCGTGGCCGAGAGCCCGCGCGGCGGTGCCGGGTCACCCCACCACACGCCGGTCGCGCTGAGCAGATGCCTGGAACTGCTCAGGCCCGCACTCGATGGCCGGCCTGCCTTCCTGGTCGACGCCACCCTGGGTCTGGGTGGGCATGCGGCAGCGCTGCTCGACGTCCACCCCGGGCTCACCCTGATCGGGCTGGATCGTGATCCGCAGGCGCTGGACCTGGCCAGGGACCGATTGGCCGGGTACGCGTCGCGTATCCACCTGGTGCACGCGGTCTATCACGAACTGCCCGGCGTGCTCAGGCGTCTGGGTATCGAGCGGCTCGACGGCGTGCTGTTCGACCTCGGGGTCTCCTCACTGCAACTCGACGCCACTGAGCGCGGTTTCTCCTACGCCCGCGACGCTGCGCTGGACATGCGGATGGACCCCGGCACCGGTGTCACCGCGGCCGATGTGCTCAACAACTATTCGAAGGCTGACCTGGCCCGGGTGTTCCGGGACTACGGCGAGGAACGCTTCGCGGGCCGGATCGCCGCCGCCGTCGTGGCCGAGCGGACCCGACAGCCGTTCGGTAGCACCGCGCAACTGGTCGAGGTGATCTACCGCAGCGTGCCCGCGGCGGCTCGCCGTCACGGCGGACACCCCGCGAAGCGGACTTTCCAGGCATTGCGCATCGAGGTGAACGACGAACTCGGCGCATTGCGCTCCGCGATCCCTGCCGCGCTGGGCTCGCTGTCGGTCGGCGGCCGGCTGGTTGCACTGTCCTATCACTCGTTGGAGGACCGGATCGTCAAGCGGGCACTGGCCGAGTTGACCGTCTCGCGCACCCCACTCGGCTTACCGGTCGAGTTGCCCGATCACGGACCCCAGCTCCGGGCCCTGACCCGAGGGGCCGAACAGGCCGACGCAGCCGAGACCGCGACCAATCCGCGAGCCGCCTCGGTGCGGCTGCGCGCCGCCGAACGCATTGCACCTGCTCCTGAGCACAAACCCGACCGCCCGGAGGTGACCTCGTGACGGCTTCCCTGGTGGCCCCGCCGCGCAGCACCACATCCACCACGTCCAGCCGCAGCTCCACCCGCCACCGCGGTACCGCGGCCCCGCGGGTCCGCTCGGCGGCTGTCCAACGGGCCTATGAGCGGCGAGCGCAGCGGGCAGGCCTACCGGTCGTCGCCCGGCAGAACCAGCTCGTCGCCAATCGGGCGCGGTTCGTGATGTTGATCATGGTGCTGCTGTCCGGGGCGCTGGTTGCCACGCTGTGGTTGTCCACCGCGGCGGCCGCGGACTCCTACCGCATGGAGCACGCGCGGGAGATCAACAGGGATCTCACCGAGCACTCCGAGCAGCTCGGCAGGGATGTCGCCAGCATGGAGACCGCGCCCGAGCTGGCCCGCCGGGCGGTCGAGCTGGGAATGGTCCCGGCCGGGGATCCGGCCCGGCTGGTGGTGGGATCGGACGGGGCGGTCGCGGTGGTCGGCAAGCCCAAGGCCGCCACCGCGCCGGCCACCGAGCAGCCTGCGCACGCCCAGGTGCCCACACCCGCACAGCTTGCGGCCAACGGCGGAACTCCCGCCCAGCCCGAGGCAGCCCAGCCCGCGCTCATCCCGGCTGGGTCGGATGTGCCGGCTCCGCCGGCTGGGTCTGATGTGCCGGCACAGCCGGCTGTGGGGCCCGGCGGCGCCGGATGAGCAGTTCGGTCACCGTTCGCCCCAGAACCCGCCGTCCGGTCCGCCCGGTTCGTCCTCAGCGCGGCCCGGGCTCGTCGGCGGGTGTGGTGCGGAGCCGGATCGTGCTGGGGCGGGCGCTGCTCGTGCTGGCGCTCCTGGCGACCGGGATCAAGCTGGTGCAGGTGCAGGGCGTGCAGGCCGCGGAACTCTCCGCCCAGGCGGCGGGCCAGCGCACCACGCCGCAGATGCTGCCTGCGGTGCGCGGGGCGATCACCGATCGGAACGGCACCCCACTGGCGTTCAGTGTGGAAACGCGAGCCCTGTACGCCCAGCCGAACCGGATCGTGCAGGAGCAGCGTGCGGCCGGTGCGGACCCCGACGCGCACAAGCGTGCGATGGCGCACCGGGTTGCCGAGGTGCTCGGCCCTGCGGTCTCCGAGCAGGCCGTGCTCGCTGTGCTGCGCAGCGACCGCTCCACCGTGCTGCTGGCACCGATGGTCCAGCCGGCCCAGGCCAGGGCGATCCAGCAGGACTTCCCGGAGATCAGCGCGGAGTACCGGGAGACCCGGCAGTACCCCGGCGGGGCGCTCGCCGCGAACGTGCTCGGGGTGGCGAACTGGCGCGCCGACGAGCGCAAGGTCCGCGGGCTGGTCGGACTGGAGAACTACGCCGACACGCTGCTGGCGGGCCAGGACGGTCACCGGGTGGTGGACACCGCGGAGGGCTCCGATGCGGTCATTCCGGGCAGCGAGCGGGCGGTCCGGCCCGCGGTTCCCGGCTCCAACCTGGAGCTCACCCTGGACGCCGACCTGCAGTTCACCGTGCAGCAGTTGCTCAGCGACTATGCCCAGCGCTACCGCGCGAGAGACGGCAGTGCCGTGGTGCTCGACGCGCGGACGGGCGAGGTCTACGCCATGGCCAACACCGCCACGTTCGATCCGAACAACCTCGCTGCGGCGACGCCGGAACAACTCGCCAACCCCGCGGTGTCGGCGCCCTTCGAGCCGGGTTCGGTGAACAAGGTCGTCACCGCCGCCGCCGCCATCGAGGATGGACTGGTCACCCCGGACACCGAGCTGCATGTCCCCGGTCAGCTGCGGGTGGCCGACCGGATCATCCGCGACGCCTGGTCCCACGGCGCCATCGACCTGACCTTCACCGGGGTGCTGGCGCGTTCCTCCAACGTCGGCACGCTGCTCACCGCCCAGCGGGTCGGCCCGGACCGGTACCTGGACATGCTCACCCGAATGGGGGTGGGCCGGCGCACCGATGTGGGCCTGCCCGGGGAGAGCCCGGGCCGGGTCCCGCCCCGTGAGCAGTGGTCGGGCAGCACCTTCGCCAACCTGCCCATCGGCCAGGGATTGTCGATGACCGTGCTGCAGATGGCAGGCATGTATCAGGCGATCGCCAACGATGGCGTTCGCATCCCGCCACGGATCATCAGCGCCGAGATCGCTCCGGACGGCTCCCGCACCCCGACGCCCCCGCCCGCCGGTGTGCGAGTGGTCAGCCCGCAAACCGCCACCACGGTGCGCAACATGCTGCGTGCCGTGGTCCAGGACGCACCCAAGCAGCGCGGGACCGGCCCGCAGGCCGCGCTGGACGGATATCAGATCGCGGCCAAGACCGGCACCGCGCAACAGGTGGATCCCGCCTGCGGTTGCTACAGCAACTCGAGTTACTGGATCAACTTCGCCGGGATCCTGCCCGCCGACGCCCCTCGATTCGTCGTCGGGATCATGCTCGACGATCCGGCCACCGGCAGCGCGGCGCCACTGTTCCACGACATCGCCTCCTACCTGGCGCAGCGCTACCAGATTCCGCTGTCCGCCACGCCCAGCCCGATCGCCACCCTGACGCTGCACTAGTCGCACCGCGCGGGGGTACCAGCCCGCCGCGCCCGCCCTGATCGAGCGAGCTCAGCTGGCTTGTCCCGGGTCGCCCATGTCGTGGATCAGCCCGCCGGTAGCCTTCGGGCTCACGGCAGCGGGCCAACTTCGACGGTGGCCACTACGCCGCGACCTCAGCTCAACCCCGTACCCGACCCCGGACCGTGACCGCCCCTGTGACTCCCTCGCTGACCGAGACGCCGCTCCGGCCGTCGCGTATCGCGCCGATCCCGTTGGCCGCGCTCGCCGCGCTCCCCGGCTTGACCACCGCGTCCGGCGCGCCCAGCGGAGTAGCCGTCACCGGAATCACCCTGCGTGCTCAGCAGCTGGTTCCCGGTGACCTGTTCGCTGCCCTGCCCAGCCTGACTCCCGGCCGCCCGCACGGCGTGGACTTCGCTGCGGTGGCACTGGCGGCCGGGGCCGCCGCGGTGCTCACCGACCCGGTGGGCGCGCGGCACCCGAGCCTGGCCGGCGGGGTGGTACCGGTGCTGATCCACCCGGACCCCCGGTCGGTGCTGGGCGCGCTGTCCGCGCAGATCTACGGCCTGCCGTCGACCCGGCTCGCGGTGCTGGGGATCACCGGGACGTCCGGCAAGACCACGACGAGCTATCTGCTGGAAGCGGGCCTGCGGGCCGCCGGAGCCCGCACCGGCCTGCTCGGCACCGTGCAGGCCAGGATCGGTGACCAGAGCCTGCCCACCGCGTTCACCACACCGGAGGCACCGGACCTGCAGGCGTTGCTGGCGCTGATGGTCGAGCGTGGTGTCACCCATCTGTCCATGGAGGTCTCCAGCCACGCGCTGGCTCTGGGCCGGGTGGCCGACACCGCCTTCGCGGTCGGGGCCTTCACCAACCTGTCTCAGGACCACCTGGACTTCCATGCCGACCTGGAGGACTACTTCGCCGCCAAGGCGCTGCTGTTCGACGGGCGCGCCGCGGCCGAGGTGGTGTGCATCGACGACGCCTGGGGCAGGCGTCTGGTCACCGACCGGACCAGGACGGTGGCACTGGACGGCTCGTCCGGTGCCGCCACCTGGCATGGCGCCGACTTCACGGTGGCGCCGGCCGGCAGCCAGGCGTTCCGCGCGGTGGGCCCGGACGGGTTCAGCCAGAGCGGGGTGGTGCGATTGCCGGGCAGGTTCAATGTCACCAACGCGCTGCTGGCGCTGGCCGTCGCGGATGCGGCGGGCGCGGATCCCCGGCTGGTGCTGCGCGGTATCGCCGTCGCCGAGGTACCCGGCCGGATGCAACGGGTGGACGTGGGCCAGGACTTCCTCGCCGTGGTGGACTACGCGCACAAGCCGGCCGCGGTCGCCGCTCTGCTCGACGCGGTGCGAGCCCAGGTACCCGGACGGCTGCTGGTGGTGCTGGGTTGTGGCGGGGACCGGGATACCGGGAAGCGTCCGCTGATGGGTGCCGAAGCGGCCGGCCGGGCGGACCTGCTGGTCGTCACCGACGACAACCCCCGCAGCGAGGACCCGGCCGTGATCCGCGCGGCGATGCTCGCCGGCGCCCGGGTCGGCCCCGCCGAGGTGGTGGAGATCGCGGGCCGGGCAGCTGCCATCGACTACGCGGTCGCCAGGGCCGGTACCGGCGACGCGGTCGTCGTCGCGGGCAAGGGCCACGAGACCGGCCAGCAGGCGCTCGGCGTCACTCAGCCGTTCTCCGACGCCGAGGTGCTGGCGCGGGCGCTGGCGGACCGGAGTGAGCGATGATCGTGTTGACCCTCGCCGAGGTGGCCGAGGTGGTGGGCGGCGTCGTGCACGGGGCCGCTGGCACCGAGCTGGTCACCGGCACGGTCGAGTTCGACTCTCGCCGGATCGGCCCCGGTGGGTTGTTCGTCGCGGTTCCAGGGGAGCGGGTCGACGGGCACGACTTCGCGGTGGCCGCGGTGGCTGCGGGAGCCACCGGGGTACTCGCGGCCCGCCGGGTCGATGCGCCCTCGGTGCTGGTCCCACCCGCCGTTACGGATGGCCCGGCGTCGAAGGTCTACGCGCTGGCCGCGGATGTCGACGGCGCGGGCGCGGCGGTGCTGGCCGCGCTGGCCCGGCTGGCGCGCACCGTGGTCGACGAGCTGAGCCGGCCGCACGCGGAAGTGGTGGACGGCCTTCGGGTGGTGGGCCTGACCGGCTCGTCCGGCAAGACCTCCACCAAGGACATGGTGGCCGCGTTGCTCACCCCGCTGGGTCCGACCGTCGCGCCGCCGGGATCGTTCAACAACGAAATCGGTCATCCCTGGACCGCGCTGCGGGCCGACCAGCACACCCGGCATCTGGTGCTGGAGCTGTCGGCGCGGGGCATCGGCCACGTGGCGCAGCTGTGCCAGGTGGCGCCCCCGTCGATCGGAGTGGTGCTCAACGTCGGTTCCGCGCATCTGGGCGAGTTCGGTTCCCGTGCGGCGGTGGCCACCGCCAAGGGCGAATTGGTCGAGGCGCTCGCCCCCGACGGGATCGCGGTGCTCAACGTGGACGACCCGGCGGTCGCCGCGATGGACCAGCGCACCGACGCCCAGGTGGTGCGCTTCGGGCACTCCGCGGCGGCGCACGTGCGCGCCACCGACATCGCACTCGACGACCGTGGCCGCCCCTCCTTCCACCTGATCACGCCGGTGGGGGACAGCCGGGTGCAGCTCGCGGTGCCCGGAGCGCATCAGGTGTCCAATGCGCTCGCCGCCGCCGCGGTGGCGCTGGAGCTCGGCGCCACGCCTGCGGGCATCGCCGCGATACTGGCCACGTACCGGCCCGCCTCCCGCTGGCGGATGGAGGTGGCCGAGCGGGCGGACGGGGTGACCGTCGTCAACGACGCGTACAACGCGAACCCGGAATCGGTCGCCGCCGCGCTGCACACCTTGGCCGCGATGGCGGCAGGCGGCCGGCGCAGCTGGGCGGTACTGGGGCCGCTCGGCGAGCTCGGCGAGGCCGAGGCGGTGGCGCACCGCGAGATCGGCATTCTCGCGGCCCGCCTCGGCGTCGACCGGCTCGTCGTGGTGGGGGCGCAGGCCGAGCCGATACACCAGGCTGCGACCGAGTGGGGCACGACGCCGTCCGGATCATCGTCGATGCTGGTGCGCGACGTGTCCGCCGCGCTCGACGTACTGCACGGCGAGCTCGCCCCCGGCGACGTGGTGCTGGTCAAGGCCTCCCGGGCATTCGGACTGGAACGGATCGCCGACGGGCTGCTCGGCACCGCTGCACCGGAGAGGGGTCGCCGGTGATCAGCATCCTGATTGCTGCCGGGGTCGCCCTGCTGGCCTCCATCTTGTTCACGCCGTACCTGATCCGAGTGTTCTCCCGGCAGGGTTTCGGCCAGGAGATCAGGCAGGACGGACCGCAGAGCCACCACAGCAAGCGCGGCACCCCCACCATGGGTGGGGTCGCCATCCTGCTGTCGCTGTGGACGGGTTACCTGGTCGCGCACTTCACCGTCACCCACAGCGGGATGACCGCATCCGCGCTGGTGGTGCTCCTGCTCACCACCGTTCTCGGCGTGGTGGGTTTCCTGGACGACTTCATCAAGATCCGGCGGCAGCGCAACCTGGGCCTGAACAAGACCGCCAAACTGGTCGGGCAGCTGGTCGCGGCGGTGCTCTTCGCCATTCTGGCGATGGACTTCCGGGACGCCGGTGGTGTCGCCCCTGCGTCGACCCACCTGTCCTTCGTACGCGACGTCGCGGTGCTGTCCTTCGGTGTGGTCGGGTTCGTGGTGTTCAGCTACCTGCTGGTGTCCGCTTGGTCCAACGCGGTGAACCTCACCGACGGGCTGGACGGGCTGGCGGCGGGTACGGCGGCGATGGTGCTGGCGACGTACGTGATCGTCTCGTTCTGGCAGTACACCCAGAACTGCACGCACCAGGCGCTGCCCGGCTGCTACACCGTGCGCGACCCGCTCGACGTGGCCGTGGTGGCCGCCGCCGCGGTCGGCGGATGCATCGGGTTCCTGTGGTGGAACGCCGCCCCGGCGAAGATCTTCATGGGGGACACCGGATCGCTCGCGATCGGCGGCCTGCTCGCCGGTCTGGCCGTGGTCACCCGCACCGAACTGCTCCTGGTCATCATCGGCGGGTTGTTCGTGGTGGAGGCGCTGTCGGTGGTGTTGCAGGTCGCGGTGTTCCGCACCACACGACGCCGGCTGTTCCGGATGGCGCCGTTCCATCACCACTTCGAGCTGGCCGGATGGGCGGAGACCACGGTCATCATCAGGTTCTGGCTACTCGCGGCGATCTGCTGCGCGCTGGGTGTGGGAGTCTTCTACAGCGAGTGGCTGGGAGCGGCCGGAGGATGACCGCGACGGGCTTGTCGATCAGCGGAGTCGCCGATCTGGCCGGTGCGCGGGTGGTGGTCGCCGGTGCCCGGGTCACCGGTATCTCCGTCACCCGGCTGCTGTGTGAGCTGGGCGCCGTGGTCACCGTCACCGACTCGTCCCCGGCCAGGCTGGCGGCCCTGGCCGACGCGGGACTGACCGGAGCCTCCGTACGGCCGGTCGCCGGGCTGAGTGCGCCACCACCGGGCACCGACCTGGTGGTGACCAGTCCCGGGTTCCGCCCGGACGCGCCGCTGATGGTCGCCGCGCAGCTGGCCGGAGTACCGGTGATCGGGGACGTGGCGCTGGCCCGCTGGGCCGACCGCGCTCGATCCGAATCTGCGCGGTGGCTGGTGGTCACCGGGACCAACGGCAAGACGACCACCGTGGGGATGCTGGAATCCATCCTGCTCGCCGCCGGGGTGGACGCCGTCGCCTGCGGCAACATCGGCCTGCCGGTGCTGGACGCCGTGCTCGCCGGGCACGAGGTGCTCGCCGTGGAGCTGTCGTCGTTCCAGTTGCACTGGTCGCGTGAGCTGGACCTACACGCCGCCGCCATACTCAACGTCTCAGCTGATCACCTGGACTGGCACGGCTCGATGACCGGCTACGCCGCGGACAAGGGCAGCGTGTACGCACACGCCACCACGGCGGTGTGCAACGTCGACGACGAATGGTCGGTGCGGCTGGCCGCCGGACGGGACGCGGTGGGGTTCACCACCGGCGAGCCGCGGGAAGGCGAGCTGGGCCTGGTCGGGGAGCAGCTCGTCGACCGGGCGTTCGGCATCGAGGCGGGCGGCACCACGCTGGCCCGCCTCGCGGACGTCTGTCCGCCCGGTCCGCACAACGTGGCCAACGCACTGGCCGCAGCCGCGCTCGCCCGTACGGTGGGAGTGCCGCCGCGCGCCGTGTCAGAGGGGTTGCGTGCCTTCACGCCCGGCGGACACCGCGGCGCGCCGGTCGGCGAGCACGCCGGGGTGCGCTACGTTGACGACTCCAAGGCAACCAACCCGCACGCCGCGCGTGCGGCGCTCCTCGCGCACCGCCGGGTGGTCTGGGTGGCCGGAGGTCTGCTCAAGGGCGCCGAGGTGGAGGATCTCGTCGCCGACGTGAGTGACCGGCTGGTCGGGGCGGTACTGCTCGGCGCCGACCGGGCGATCATCGCCGCCGCGCTGGCGCGACACGCGCCCGGCCTCCCGGTCCGGATGGTGGATTCAGGAGACGATGGGGCCATGATCGAGGTAGTGGCCACCGCGGCGGGCCTGGCGGGCCCGGGCGACGTGGTGCTGCTCGCTCCCGCGGCGGCATCGATGGACATGTTCACCGACTACGCGCACCGCGGCAGGGCTTTCGCAGCCGCGGTCGCTGCGCTGGGCCCGTCCGGCGGCCCGGACGGGGACGTGTCCCGGTGAGTGCGGCCTCCCCCCGGTCGTGTGCACCGGCGGCAGGCCGGTTGAGTGCTGCCCGGGACCGGCTGACCGGCTGGTTGGGACGGCCGTTGACGTCCTTGCATGTGGTGGTGGGGGTGTTTGGGTTGCTGACCTTGTTCGGGTTGGTGATGGTGTTGTCGGCGTCGAGTGTGGAGTCGTTTCGGCGGGTGGGCTCGTCGTATGCGGTGTTTGTGCGGCAGGTGGGGTTTTGCGGTATGGGGTTGGTGTTGTTCTGGGTGGGGTTGCGGGTGCCGGTGCGGGTGGTGCGGGGTGTGAGTGGGTTGTTGTTGGTGGTGTCGGTGGTGTTGTTGGTGGTGGTGTTGACGCCGTTGGGGACGGTGTCCAATGGTGCGCAGAAGTGGTTGACGGTGGGGCCGTTGTCAGTGCAGCCCTCGGAGTTCGCGAAGTTGGCGTTGGCGTTGTGGGGGGCTCATGTGGTGGTGGTGAAGTGGCCGGTGCGGCATCGGTGGCGGGAGTTGGTGGTGCCGGTGGTGCCGGTGGCGGTGGTGATG
This sequence comes from Pseudonocardiaceae bacterium, assembly GCA_036494005.1. Taxonomy (GTDB): domain Bacteria; phylum Actinomycetota; class Actinomycetes; order Mycobacteriales; family Pseudonocardiaceae. Next base: position 15,036 of record DASXOV010000100.1, read on the forward strand.
TTCGGGTTGGTGATGCTGCAGCCGGATTTGGGGACGACGATCACGTTGGCGGTGGTGTTGCTGGCGTTGTTGTGGTTCGGGGGGGTGGCGCGCGAGGTGTTCGGGGCGGTGGCGGTCGCGGCGGTGACCGGGGCGGTGGTGCTGGCGGGGGTGGCGGGGTATCGGTCGGCGCGGGTGGAGTCGTTTCTGCATCCGGGGGCGGATCCGCAGGGTGCGGCGTATCAGGCTCGGCAGGCGTTGTATTCGTTGGCTGATGGGGGGTGGTTCGGGGTGGGGTTGGGGCAGGGCAGCGCGAAGTGGGATTACTTGCCGAATGCTTATAATGATTTCATTTTCGCGATTGTCGGGGAGGAGCTGGGGTTTGTCGGCTGTGGGGTGGTGTTGGTGTTGTTCGCGGTGTTGGCTCTGGTAGGGATGCGGATCGCGGCGCGGAACACTGATCCGTGGGTGAAGGTGGCTGCGGCGACGTTGACGGCGTGGTTGGTGGGCCAGGCGGCGATCAACATCGGGTATGTGGTGGGGTTGTTGCCGGTGACCGGGATTCCACTTCCGTTGATTTCGTCGGGTGGGACGTCGGTGGTGTTGACGATGCTGGCATTCGGATTGTTGGCCAATTTCGCCCGGCATGAGCCGGAGGCGGTGTGTGTGTTGCGTGCTGAGCTCACCCGTTCCGGACGGCAGGGCACCATCTCCCGGTTGCTGCGACTTCACCCGCCGGTTCCCTATCCTCCCGCGCCTCGCTCGCCTCGGCGGGCCTCGAACCCAGTGCGCGCCGGTACCCGCCCGGTCGCCACTGCCCACGGCCGCGGAGGCAGGAGATGACAACGCGCTCGGTCGTCAAGTCACCGCCCCTGCCGCCGCGGCTGGCCCGGATCCATCTGATCGGGATCGGTGGCGCCGGGATGAGCGGGGTGGCCAGGATCGTGCTGGCCCGTGGTGGTGCGGTCTCCGGTTCGGACGCCAAGGATTCCAGGGCGCTGCTCGCGCTGCGCGCCCTGGGCGCCAAAGTGGCAGTCGGGCACGCGGCGGACAACCTCGATCAACTCGGTGCGGACCCCAGCGTGATCATCAGCACCAAGGCGGTACACCAGACCGACCCGTACAACCCGGAGCTGGTCGAGGCGGCCCGGCGCGGTATCCCGGTGATCCACCGCTCCGAGGCGCTGGCCGCTCTGATGATCGGCTATCGGGTCGCCTGCATCACCGGCACCGCGGGCAAGACATCCACCACCTCGATGCTCACCGTCGCGCTGCAACACTGCGGAGCCGATCCGTCCTTCCTGATCGGCGGTGACCTCAACGTCTCGGGTTCCGGCGCCCACCACGGCAGCGGTGACATCTTCGTCGCCGAAGCCGACGAGAGCGACGGCTCCTTCACCGCCTACTCGCCCGACCTCGCGGTGGTCACCAACGTCGAGGCCGACCACCTCGACCACCACGGCACCGTCGCGGCCTACACCGCGAGCTTCGACGAATTCGTGGCCCGGGTCGGCCCGGGCGGCGTGCTGATCGCCAACGCCGATGATCCCGGATCGGCCGCGCTGGCGGCCAGGGCCACCGCTTGCGGAGTCCGGGTGCGTCACTACGGCCGGGCCGCCACCGCTGTCGAGGACGCTCGGATCCTGGAGTACACCCCCGAGGGCGGGCGAAGTGTGGTCGCCCTCGCGCTGCCCGGACCGCAGGGGCTGGTGCAGGGGGTGCGGCTGGAGGTCGCGGTGCCCGGTGAGCACATGGCGAGCAATGCCGTCGCCGCTCTGCTGGCCGGACTGGAACTGGGGGCACCGCTGCCCGGTCTGCTGGCGGGACTCGCGGGGTTCAGCGGGGTCCGGCGCCGGTTCGAGTTCAAGGGAAGGGCAGCCGGCGCCCGGGTCTACGACGACTACGCCCATCATCCGACGAAGGTGGCCGCCGCGCTGCGCGGGGCCCGGCAGGTGGTCGGCGACGGCCGATTGCTGGTGGCCTTCCAGCCACACCTGTACTCCCGTACCCGGGACTTCGCCGCCGAGTTCGGCACCGCGCTGGCGCTGGCGGACGTGGTGCTGCTGCTCGACGTCTACGGCGCCAGGGAGGACCCGCTGCCCGGGGTCACCGGAGAGCTCATCGCCGAGGCGGTGCCGCTGCCCGCCGACTGCGTGTATTACGAGCCCTCCTGGAACAAGGTGCCCGCACGGCTGGCCGATCTGATCCGGCCCGGCGATCTGGTGATCACCATGGGGGCCGGCGACGTGACGGTGCTCGGTCCTGAGCTGATCGCCGAGCTGGAGCGCCGCGCCGCCACCGGACCGCTGTGAACACCGCCGGGCCTGGTGCGTCCGGCCAGCAGCGCCGAGCCCGCCGGGATGCGCACCGGCCGTCGGCCACGGTGCGGGGGCGCCGTGCTTCGGGCCGGCCCCACGACCCGGGACGGCCCGTGTCGGGTACCGCGCAGCCACCGCCGCCTCGTGGTCCCGCTCCGCGCCCCCCTCGGCCCTGCGGCCCCACGCGCAACCAGCGCCGCTGGCGGATCGCGGCCGGACTGGCGGTGCTGTTGTTGCTGACCGGGTTGGGGGCGTGGGCGTTGCTGGGCAGTTCGCTGTTCGACGCCCGTTCGGTAGATGTGGTCGGCACCAGGGAGTTGTCCGCCACCCAGGTGGCAGTGGTGGCGGCCGTACCACTGGGTAGCCCGTTGCTGGAGCTCGACACGGCAGGGATCCAGGCCCGGGTCGCTGCCCTGCCCCGGGTGGCCGCCGTGCAGGTGAGCCGCACGCTGGGTGGCACGGTGCGGATCGAGGTGACCGAGCGGACCCCGATCGCGGTGCATCCCGCCGCTGAAGGGGTGCATCTCGTGGACGCCACCGGGTCCGACTACGCCACGGTGGCGGTCGCGCCTGCTGGTCTTCCCGAGTTGCGAGTCGCCCGCATCGCGCCCGGGGACCCCGCCACCGATGCAGCGGTCCTGGTGCTCACGGCGTTGCCGGCGCCGTTGCGGACCCAGGTGGTCTCGGTGACGGCCGACTCTCCGGCTGACGTCGTGCTGCGGCTGGACCATCGGCGCGAGGTGCACTGGGGCGGGGTGGAGGCCAGTGACCGCAAGGTGGCGGTGCTCGGTCCGTTGCTCAGCCAGCCGGGCAAGGTGTATGACGTTTCCAGCCCCGATCTGCCCACCATCTCCTGATCCGGCGGCACGGCGGTCGGGTAATGGGGCAATGATGGGGTGCACACTCTATGCCAAGGGACGGACACGCGGGATGGGGCATGATTACGGTCCGGTCCGCGGTGTTGACCGATTGGGAACATAACGGCGCGGATCTGTCCGGCGAGTCCGCTGGACCGGGCCCCGAGCGGTCCCTACCGTCCTGATTGAGACCGGAAGCTGACATAACTCTAAACCTGTAGCTGAGGTTAAGGGTTGTGTGCAGAGGGGAATGGCAGGGGTGCACGCCGTCGGCGGGGCACCGGCAGCGACGAGGAAGGCCCACCGTGATGGAAGGCCACAGCGTGAAGTGCCCGGCTGTTCGAGGTGCAGCCGGATGACGCCCCCGCACAACTACCTTGCCGTCATCAAGGTGGTCGGGATCGGCGGTGGCGGCGTCAACGCCGTCAACCGCATGATCGAGGTGGGGCTCAAGGGCGTCGAGTTCATCGCGGTGAACACCGATGCCCAGGCGCTGCTGATGTCCGATGCCGATGTGAAGCTCGATATCGGCAGGGAGCTGACCCGCGGACTCGGCGCGGGAGCGAACCCGGAGGTCGGGCGCAAGGCGGCGGAGGATCACCGCGAGGAGATCGAGGAAGTCATCAAGGGCGCCGACATGGTGTTCGTCACCGCCGGTGAGGGCGGTGGCACCGGTACCGGAGGCGCCCCGGTGGTGGCGAGTATCGCCCGCAAGCTGGGCGCGCTCACGATCGGTGTGGTCACCCGCCCGTTCACCTTCGAGGGCAAACGGCGCGGGGGGCAGGCCGAGGACGGTATCACCGAGCTGCGCAACGAATGCGACACCCTGATCGTGATCCCGAACGACCGGCTCCTGCAGCTCGGCGACGCGGGTGTGAGCCTCATGGACGCGTTCCGCTCCGCCGACGAGGTGTTGTTGTCCGGTGTGCAGGGCATCACCGACCTGATCACCACTCCCGGCTTGATCAACCTGGACTTCGCCGATGTGAAGAGCGTGATGTCCGGGGCGGGCAGCGCACTGATGGGGATCGGCTCTTCCCGCGGGGAGGGCAGGTCCATCCAGGCTGCGGAGAAAGCCATCAACTCGCCGCTGCTGGAAGCGTCGATGGACGGAGCGCACGGGGTGTTGCTGTCCATCGCGGGCGGCTCGGATCTGGGCCTGTTCGAGATCCACGAGGCCGCCTCGCTGGTACAGGAGAGTGCGCACCCAGAGGCGAACATCATCTTTGGTACGGTGATCGACGACTCGCTGGGCGACGAGGTACGGGTCACGGTGATCGCCGCCGGGTTCGACTCGGGCGGTCCTTCGCACAAGAAGCTGGAGCCGACTCCGGTGGTCCCGCGAACGGTGGCCAGGGGGCATGCGGGCCAGGTGGGTCAGACCGGCCGGATGGACCGCCCCGGGCAGCCTCCTCCCGGACCCCCGCAGCCGGCTGCCCCTCCTCCTCCGTTGGCGGCGCCGCCGGTGTCGGCACCTCCGCCCGCGCCACCCCCACCGCCCGCCCCGCTGGGCCAGGCGGGACATTCCCGGCCTGGCTGGCAACCGGCGACAGCGGAGGGCAGGCTGGGCGCCCGGCCCGGGGTGGGACTGCCCGGTCGGTCGGTGCCGATAGGCCCGGATGTCGACGACGAGGACGAGGTGGATGTGCCACCGTTCATGAAGCGGTGAGTGTGGTCCGTATCCGGCGGGTGGTGACCACCCGCGAGGGCGGGGTGTCACTGCCGCCCTACGACTCCTTCAATCTCGGCGGACATGTCGGGGACCGGGCCGAGGCGGTGGCCGCGAACCGGGAGCGACTGGCCGCCGGGGTCGGTCTCGCTGCCGACCGGCTGGTCTGGATGGAGCAGGTGCACGGCCGCACGGTCGTGCCCGTCGAGCCCGGTGCGGTGGAGCCGGTGCCCGCCACCGACGGAGTGGTCACTGCCGTGCCCGGTCTCGCCGTCGTGGTGGTGGTCGCGGACTGCGTGCCGGTGCTGCTCGCCGACCCGGTGGCAGGAGTGGTCGGCGCGGTGCACGCGGGGCGGGTGGGGGCCAGGGCCGGGGTGCTTGCTGTGGCTCTTTCGGCGATGCAGCGGCTCGGTGCGCGGACCGACCGGGTTGAGGCGTTGCTGGGCCCTTCGGCCTGCGGACAGTGCTACGAGGTCCCCGCCGACATGCAGGCCGACGTGTCGGAGCATCTGCCCGGCAGTGCCTGCCGTACTCATCGGGGTACTCCCGGCCTGGATCTGCGGGCCGGGTTGTGGCGTCAGCTCGCCGAGGCGGGCGTGGCCCGGATCGGGGTGGACCCTCGGTGCACGATCGAGGACCGTACGCTCTACAGCTACCGACGCGACGGCACGACCGGCCGGCTCGCCGCGCTGACCTGGTTCGAGGAGTGAACACGCAGGTCACCGACCCACGGCGCGACGAGCTGGCGGCGGCGCTGGTGCGGGTCCGGGACCGGATCGGTGCCGCCTGCGCCGCCGCGGACCGGGATCCCGCCGGGGTGCGGCTGCTTGCGGTCACGAAGACCTTCCCGGCGCAGGACGTGGCCCGGCTCGCCGACCTCGGGCTGCTCGACGTCGCGGAGGCCCGCGACCAGGAAGCCGCTCCGAAGGTGGCTGAGGTCGCCGGCCTGCGTCCCGCTGTCCCGCTGCGCTGGCACATGGTCGGCCGTGTGCAGCGCAACAAGGCCCGTTCGGTGGTCCGGTGGGCCGTGCAGGTGCAGTCGGTGGATTCGGTGCGGTTGGTCGATGCGCTGGATCGTGCCGCGCGGGTCGCGGCGCAGGCCGGGGAACGGGACGAACCGCTCGGGGTCCTGGTGCAGGCCAGCCTGAATGACGATCCGGCGCGCGGCGGCTGTCCGCTGCCCGAGCTCGGCGTGCTGGCTGATCGGGTCGCGGCCGCACCGAGCCTGCGCCTGGACGGTGTGATGGGGGTGGCCCCGCTCGGTGCTGATCCCGGGGCCGCGTTCACCGCGCTGGCCGCCGCCGCGCAGCAGCTGCGTCAGCTGCACCCGGCAGCCGTGGAACTGTCCGCGGGGATGAGTGGGGACCTCGATGAGGCCATCCTGCACGGCGCCACCTGCGTGCGTGTCGGAACCGCGTTGCTGGGTAGCAGGCCGATAACCTCTCCGTGACCGTGTGCGACGGACCGCGGGCGTGCGGGGCCGGATTCCGGAGCAGTGCATCGAGGTCGGGACAGAGAGGCTGGGGCAATGAGCGCGCTGCACAGGTTGAAGGCCTACTTCGGCATGGTCCCGGCCGAGGAGCTCGACGACTACGGCTCGGACTACCGGGAGCCGGACTATCACCACGAGTACCGCGCAGGCTACGAGGCGGCGGCTCCGGCGGAGACCAGGGAGCCCGGCTACCCGGCAGGGCATCCTGCGGGCCGGACCCGCCGGGCGGACCTGGACGGCTACCGTGACGGCTACCGTGACGGCTCCCAGGCCGAACTCGGCAGCGTCGGTGCCCCGCTGGCGGCCGCCAGGATGCACTCGGCCCGGCGTCCGTCCTGGGCGCCGGAAACCCCGGTACGGGGGGCGTTGGCGGTCGACACCGCGCCACCGGTTCGGGAGCCGGTCGCTCCGCCGCGCGCCGGGCTGTTCGCCGAGGAAGAGGCGCACCCGCTGGCCCGTATCGTCACGCTGCACCCGCATACCTACAACGAGGCCCGCCCGATCGGCGAACGCTACCGGGAGGGCACGCCGGTGATCATGAATCTGACCGGGATGGACGACAAGGACGCCAAGCGTCTCGTCGACTTCGCCGCCGGGCTGGCCTTCGCGTTGCGCGGCTCGATCGACAAGGTCACCAACAAGGTGTTCTTGCTCTCACCGCCCAACGTGGACGTCTCAGCCGAGGACCGCCGCCGGCTCGCCGAAGGTGGAATTTTCAATCAACGGTGAGGTCAGGGGGGTCCTGACTGACGGTCGGCCGTTCGTCGATGGCAGAGTGGTGCCGTGGACGTTGCCCGCTTAGTGGTGTACTACGTGTTGTTCTTTTTCTGGCTGCTGCTCACGGCGCGTATCGTCATCGAACTCGTTCGCGCCTTCGCGCACAGCTGGCAACCCGCCGGAGGGGTGGCGATCGCCGTCGAGTCGGTGTACACCGTGACTGATCCGCCGGTCCGTGCACTCCGTCGGGTGATCAAGCCCATCCGCATCGGAGGCGTGGGACTGGACTTGTCCATTATGGTTCTGCTGCTTGTGGTGTTCATACTGATGCGATTCGTGGATCCTAGGTAGCGGCCGTCGGGGCATGAGGGGCCGATACGCCCAAGGAAGGCACAGTCGAGGAGTGCGTGAGGTGATCCGATGCCGTTGACCCCCGCCGACGTTCACAACGTCGCGTTCAGTAAGCCGCCGATCGGCAAGCGGGGCTACAACGAGGACGAGGTCGATGCCTTCCTCGACCTGGTTGAGGCCGAGCTGGCTCGGCTAATCGAGGAGAACAACGATCTCCGCAACCAGGTCGAGGAGCTCGATCAGCAGCTGAGTAGCGCCCCGCCGGACATGGGCCGTAGTGCCCGTCCGCCGGAGCCGCCGCGCCCGACGATGATGACCGCAGTCCCGACACCGTCCATGGTCGAGCAGACCTCACCGGGTGGGGATCATCACGTCCAGGCAGCCAAGGTGCTGGGTCTCGCTCAGGAGATGGCGGACCGCCTGACCGGGGAGGCCAAGGCCGAGGCCGACGGGATGCTCGGGGAGGCCCGGACCAAGTCCGAGCAGCTGCTCTCCGAGGCCAGGGTGAAGGCCGACAGTATGGTCAACGAGGCCAGGACCAGGGCCGAGACGATGCTGAACGACGCCAGGACCAGGGCCGAGACTCTCGAGCGGCAGTCTCGCGAGAAGGCGGCGTCGCTGGAACGGGACGCGCAGCGCAAGCACACCGAGATCCTCGGTGCGATCAACCAGGAGAAGAGTGCCCTGGAGAAGAAGATCGACGAGTTGCGCACCTTCGAGCGCGAGTACCGAACCCGCCTGAAGACCTATCTCGAGTCGCAACTGCGAGACCTGGACGGCCGAGGATCGGCAGCGCCTGCGGAGACCGGACGCGGGCAACAGTTCACCGGCGGGTTCAGCGCGCGTGCTGAAGCAGGTAGCTGACCCGGGGGGGCGAACGCCCCTGGATCACCCATGCATGTCGCGCTGCGACGGCGGGGGGTGAGCCTTGCTGTTGCTGGCTATCCTGTTGCTGCTCTCGGCAGTGGGGCTGCTTGCCGCAGCCGTCGTCACCAGTCAATTGGGTCTGGCCTGGGTCTCGGTCGGGGTCAGTGCGCTCGCAGCGATGGCCGTGTTGCTCTGGCGGCGCCGGGTGCGGCGCAGCCGGCCGTCGACTGCGGATGACGAGTCCGCTGCCGCCGGGCGGGACGCGGAACCCCCGGCACCTGTGCCGCGCCCTGCCGAAGGACCGGCCGATCCGGTACTTGGTCCCGGCCTCGGCTCGAACAAGGTCGCGGACGCCGATTCGGAGGCTGCCGGGACCGCTGATCCGGCAGAAGAGGACACCGAGCCGGCTGATCTTCTGGTGGTGCTCGATTCATCGGATGAGGTATTGGTCGTCGACGAGCAGCCGCGTTATCACCTCGCGCGCTGCCGGTGGCCCGATCCCGCGAAGACCGAGCGGCTACCGGTGCGAGAGGCCAGGGAGCTGGGTTTCGTACCCTGCGACAGCTGCCGCCCCGACGTGGAGATCGCCGACCGGCACCGGGCGGAGACACGCGAGTCTGCGCAGCAACAGCCGAGCCGGCCCGGGCCATAACTCACTGGCACTACCCGGGTATCCTCGGACCACAGGCATCGATCCGGCCATCACCGGGGAGCCTCCGGAAGAACCGAGCTCGCCTGCGAGCAGCCGAGCTCTCAGTAGAACCGGACGGGTCCGGCCCGTTATCGCCGGTTTCAGAGTGGCCGCCCGCCATGCGGGTGGCAAGCGGGGTGGTACCGCGGTCCGCGGCGCAGTCGTGGGTCGTCCCCGTGCAGCGAATCAGGGCCCCACTGCACTGGTGACACCGCAGAAGGAAGTACACGCCGCCATGAACATGATGGCCTATCCGAAGGCTCCCACCGGGGGAGACGCCACGTCCTTCTCGCCCGAGAAGGCCGACAAGGCCGACAAGGCCGACAAGGACACAGCCGGCGTCGTCGCCGCCCAGCCATCCTTCCCTGCCCTCGAACTCGACGTGCTGCGCTACTGGCAGGCCGACCAGACCTTCGCCGCGTCGGTGGCCGCCCGTCCGGCCGGGGAGAACGGTGCAGGCGAGTTCGTCTTCTATGACGGGCCGCCGTTCGCCAACGGCCTGCCGCACTACGGTCATCTGCTCACCGGCTACGTCAAGGACGTGGTGCCGCGCTACCAGACCATGCGTGGCCGCCGGGTGGAGCGCCGGTTCGGCTGGGACACCCATGGGCTGCCCGCCGAGGTGGAGGCGGAACGACAGCTCGGCATCACCCACAAGTCGGAGATCGAGCGAATGGGCGTGGCGGACTTCAACGCCGCCTGCCGCGATTCGGTGCTGCGCTACACCCGGGAGTGGCGCGACTACGTGACCCGCCAGGCCCGTTGGGTGGACTTCGATCACGACTACAAGACCCTCGATCTGGACTACATGGAGAGCGTCCTGTGGGCGTTCAAGACGCTCTGGGACAAGGGGCTGATCTACGAGGGCTTCCGGGTGCTCTGGTACTGCTGGCGCTGCGAGACGCCGCTGTCCAACACCGAGACCAAGATGGACGACGTCTATCTCGCCAGGCAGGACCCGGCGGTCACGGTGGGCGTGCGGCTGTCCACGCAGGGCTCGGACGCGCCGGTGGATCCCGATCTGGATGGCGTGCTGGCACTGGTGTGGACCACCACGCCGTGGACGCTGCCCTCCAACCTCGCGATCGCGGTGCATCCGGATCTGGAGTACGTCGTCGTGGCGGCCGCGGGCGAGCGCTACCTGCTCGCTCAGGAGCGCCTCGCCGGCTACGCCAGGGAGCTCGGCGACGAGCCGGAGGTGCTGGGCAGGTACCGGGGTGAGGATCTGCTCGGGCTGCGCTACACGCCGCCGTTCGATTTCTTCGTGGGCCGGGACCGGGCGCACCGGGTGGTGCCCGCGGACTTCGTGACCACCGACGAGGGCACCGGGGTGGTGCACCTGGCGCCCGCCTTCGGTGAGGAGGACAAGGCGGTCACCGACAACGCGGGCATCGAGGTGGTCGTCCCCGTCGACTCGGCGGGACTGTTCACCGCGGAGGTGGCGCCCTATGCGGGCCTCCAGGTCTTCGACGCCAACCGGCGGATCATCCAGGACCTTCGCGACGGCGCGCCGTACGCGCACGGTGTGCTGCTGCGCCACGAGACCTATGAGCACCCCTACCCGCACTGCTGGCGTTGCGGCAATCCACTGATCCAGCGCGCGGTGTCGTCCTGGTTCGTCGAGGTGACCACGTTCCGGGACCGGATGGTGGAGCTGAACCAGCAGATCACCTGGGTCCCGGAGAACGTCAAGGACGGGCAGTTCGGCACCTGGCTGGAGAACGCCAGGGACTGGTCGATCTCGCGCAACCGGTACTGGGGCTCGCCGATTCCGGTCTGGGTGTCCGACGACCCGGCGTACCCGCGGGTGGACGTCTACGGGTCCCTGGACGAGCTGGAACGCGACTTCGGGGTCCGCCCCACCGACCTGCACCGGCCTTACGTCGATCAGCTGACCCGCCCCAACCCGGATGACCCCAGCGGGCGCTCCACCATGCGCCGGGTGCCGCAGGTGCTGGACTGCTGGTTCGAGTCCGGCTCGATGCCCTTCGCGCAGGTGCACTACCCGTTCGAGAACTCCCAGTGGTTCGAGCACCACTATCCGGGCGATTTCATCGTGGAGTACAACGGGCAGACCCGGGGCTGGTTCTACACGCTGCACGTGCTGGCCACGGCGTTGTTCGATCGTCCCTCGTTCCTCACTTGCGTGGCGCATGGGATCGTGCTCGGTGACGACGGGCTGAAGATGTCCAAGTCCAAGGGCAACTACCCCGAGGTCACCGAGGTGTTCGACCGGGACGGCTCGGACGCGATGCGCTGGTTCCTGATGTCCTCGCCGATCCTGCGCGGTGGCAACCTGGTGGTGACCGAACAGGGCATCAGGGAGGCCGTACGGCAGGCGTTGCTGCCGCTGTGGAACTCCTGGTACTTCCTGGCGCTGTACGCGAACGCGGCGGGCCGCGACGGTCACTGGCGGACCGGCAGCCCACATCCGCTGGACCGCTACGTACTGGCCAAGCTGCACGACATGGTCGGTGACGTGACGGCACGGATGGACCGCTACGACATCGCGGGAGCGTGCGAGAGCGTGCGTGGGTTCTGCGACGTGCTCACCAACTGGTATGTGCGCCGCTCCCGGGACCGCTTCTGGGCCGGCGATCAGCAGGCGATCGACACTCTGCACACCGTGCTGGAGGTGGCCACCCGGGTGGCCGCCCCGCTGCTGCCGCTGACCACCGAGGTGATCTGGCGCGGGCTGACCGGGCAGCGCTCGGTGCACCTGACCGACTGGCCCGACCCGGACACCCTGCCCGCGGATCCGGAGCTGGTGGCGGCGATGGACCGGGTCCGCCAGGTGGTGTCGGCATCGTTGTCGCTGCGCAAGGCCCGGGGCCACCGGGTGCGTCAGCCACTGCCCACCCTGACCGTTGCGGCGCCGGGTGCCACGGAGCTGGCCCCGTTCACCGACCTGATCCGTGACGAGGTCAACGTCCGGCGGGTCGAGCTCACCGAGGACGTCGCGAAATACGGCCGGTTCGAGCTCACCGTCAACGCGCGGGCCTGCGGTCCCCGGCTGGCCGGGGACACCCAGAAAGTGATCAGGGCGGTCAAGGCGGGCGAGTGGGAGCGCGGCCCGGACGGGGCGGTGACGGCAGGCGGGATCGCACTGCTGGACGGCGAGTACTCCGAACGGCTGGTCGCCGCCGATCCCACCGATACCACTGCCTTGCCGGGCAACGCGGGCCTGGTGGTCCTGGACACCACGATCACCCCGGAGCTGGCGGCCGAGGGTATCGCCCGTGACCTGGTCCGGGTGGTGCAGCAAGCCCGCAGACAGGCGGGGCTGACGGTCACCGACCGGATCGCGCTCACCGTGGACGCGCCCGGCGAGGTGCTCGACGCAGCCCGCGAACACCAGGATTTCCTGGCGGGCGAGGTGCTGGCCCGTCGGGTCGACTACGGGCCGGTCCCGGACGGCTTCCCCGGCACCGTGGGTGAGGGTCACGTGGTCCGGGTCGCCGTCGCGGTGGTGAGCGAGTGACCGTGTCACCGCACCCGAACTCCCGGACGGCCACGGCTCGCTGGCGAGAGCTGCTGGAGGCGCGGCAGATCCCGGCGGAGATCCGCCAGGCCGCTCCGCAGGACCCGAACCGGCACATACCCGAGCGCTTCCTGCCGCCGCAGGTGCCCGAGGACACTCCGTCGCGCCGGGCGGCGATGCAACTGCTCGGCCCGGCGGGTGGCACCGTCCTGGACGTCGGATGCGGGGCGGGGGCGGCCGGACTCGCGCTGGTGCCCCGGGTCGCGCACCTGACCGGGGTGGACCCTGCCGACGACATGCTGCGGGCGTTCGACCAGGCCTGTGCCCAGCGCGGGGTGGCGCACCGCTGCGTGCACGGCCCCTGGCCGAAGGTCGCTGCCGAAGCGGGCCTCGCCGACGTCGTGGTCAGCCATCACGTCGGCTACAACACCTCCGAGCTCGGGCCGTTCGTGGCGGCGCTGGGTGCCGCCGCCCGGCGTGGCGTCGTGGTCGAGCTGCACGCCGTGCACCCGGGGGGCTGGCTGGACCCGCTGTGGGCGCGCTTCCACGGATTGCACCGGCCACCGCCCGCGACCGCGGACGACGCCCTCGCCGTGTTCGCCGAGATCGGCCTACAGCCGCAGGTGCAGCGCTGGACCCGGCCGGGCACACCGCGCGCACCCGGGCAGGAGGTCGACTTCGCGCTGCGCAGGCTCTGCCTGCCCGAGGAGCGTCGCGCCGAGGTGACCGAGGCCGTCGAGGCGCTGGGTCCACGTCACCGGGACCTGCTGACGGTGTCCTGGCCGGCCTGAGCCACCCGGGTCTGCTGCGCAGCGCGGCGGGCCGGTCGATCAACGGCGCACCGGGCACGGGACAATCCGGACGTGACAGGGGTGGCGTTCGTACTCGGGCTGGGGGCCGGGGTGCTGCTGCTCGCGGTACTCGCGGTGCGGATCTCCACCCGGCTCGGGCTGCCCTCGTTGCTGCTCTATCTGGGCCTCGGGCTGCTGATCGGAGAGTCGGGTCTGGGGATCCGGTTCTCCGATGCGCAGCTCACCGCGGCGTTGGGCATTGCCGGGCTGGTCCTGATCCTGGCCGAGGGTGGTCTGAGCACCAGGTGGGCGGTGATCCGGCCCGCGCTGGGCCTGGGGATCGCGCTGTCCACCGTGGCGGTCGCGGTCAGCATCGCGCTCACCGGCTGGGCACTGCACCTGCTGCTCGGACTCGAATGGCGCACGGCACTGTTGTGGGGGGCGGTGCTGTCGTCGACCGACGCGGCCGCCGTGTTCAGCGTGTTGCGGGCGCTGAAGGTGTCACCCCGGCTGGCAGGCACCCTGGAGCTGGAATCGGGCCTGAACGATGCGCCGGTCTTCATCGCCGTGGTGCTGCTGGCGTCGGGCGAGGCGCTGCACTGGTGGTCGGTCCTGCTCGTCGGCTACGAGTTGCTCGCGGGCGGTCTGGTGGGCGCTGCGCTGGGCGTGGCAGGGACGTGGGCGCTGCGGCGGGCGGCGTTACCCGCCACCGGTCTCTATCCACTGGCCACGGTCGCGGTCTGTGTGCTGGCGTTCGCCGCCGCGCAGGGCATCCATGCCTCGGGCCTGCTGGCCACCTACACGGCCGGGGTGGTGCTCGGCAATGCGCATCTGCCGCACCGCGGCGACACGCGATCCTTCGCCGAGGGGCTCGGGTGGCTGGCCCAGATCGGGCTGTTCGTGCTCCTGGGTCTCTACGCGTCGCCCTCCCGGCTGCCCGCGGTTCTGCTCCCCGCGCTGATCGCCGGGGCCGTGCTGATCCTGCTGGCCCGGCCGCTGTCGGTGCTGCTGGCCACCTCCCCGTTCCGCATGCCCTGGCGAGAACAGGCGTTCCTGTCCTGGGCGGGATTGCGCGGCGCGGTCCCCATCGTGCTGGCGCTGATCCCGCTCACCGAGCACGTCCCGGGAGCGCAGCTGCTGGTGGACGTGGTTTTCGTGCTGGTGGTGGTGCTCACCGTGGTGCAGGGCATCACGCTGCCCTCGGTCGTCAAGCGGCTCGGGCTGACCCGGCCCGAACAGGGCGAGGAGATCGAGGTCGACTCGGCCTCGCTGGACGAGATGGACGCCGATCTGTTGCAGGTGTGGGTGCCCCGGTCCTCTCGGCTGCACGGCGTGTACCTGTCGGAGCTGCGGCTGCCCACCGGGGCGATGGTGAGCCTGGTGGTGCGGGACGGCAAGGGGTTCACCCCGCAGCCGACCACCCGGCTGGAGGAGGGTGACCAGATGCTGGTGGTCGCCACGGCACAGAGCCGGGACAAGGCCGAGCGACGGATCCGGGCGGTGCACCGGGCGGGCCGGCTCGCCCGGTGGCGTGGCGAGACCGGCGCCTGATGTCCGGCCGGGTCGGGCGTGCCGCCCGCGTGAGGGTCTCGTTCCTGGGGTCGGCCACAATGGCGGGGTGAGCTCAGCGCAGCACATCGAGCCGGCGGCCGCTGCCGACCAGGCAACCGGACACAGCCAGCGCCGCACCGGGCTGCTGATCGGCGCTGCGGGCATCGCGCTGCTGGCCGACGTGGTCAGCAAGGTGATCGTCGTCGCGACCCTGCAGGGCCAGCCACCATTGCGACTGCTCGGTGGTGGGTTGTACCTGGTCGTCTACCGCAACTCGGGCGCGGCGTTCTCGCTGGCGACCGGGCTGACCTGGCTGTTGTCTCTGGTCGCGCTCGGCGTGGTGGTTGTGATCATCCGGCTGGCGCCCCGGCTGCGTTCGCCCGGCTGGGCGGTGGGCCTCGGTTTGGTTCTCGGTGGCGCGCTGGGCAACCTGGTGGACCGGCTGCTGCGGGCTCCCGGTCCGCTGCGCGGACATGTGGTGGACTTCCTGTCGCTGTTCGCCCCGGACGGCAGCGTGTGGCCGGTGTTCAACCTGGCGGACTCCGCGATCGTCTGTGGTGGAGCGTTGCTGGTGCTGATGGCGGCGACCGGCCGGGAACTGGACGGGCACCGCAGTCACCACAAGGTCCAGCGCGGGGTCCGGTGATGGGCGGCATCCGGACGTTGCCGGTACCCGACGGTCTGGACGGGATGCGGGTGGATGCCGGCCTCGCCCGGTTGCTGGGGCTGTCCCGCACGACGGCGGCCGGCTTGACCGAGTCGGGTGCGGTGCTGGTGGACGGTAGCCCGGCGGGTAAGTCCGACCGGCTGGCGGCAGGCACGCTGCTGGAGGTCACCCTCCCCGAGCCCGCGCAGCCGCCGGTTCCGCGGGTGGAGACGGTCGCGGGACTGCAGGTGCTCTACAACGACGCCGACCTGGTGGTGGTGGACAAACCGGTGGGCGTGGCCGCGCACCCCAGCCCCGGGTGGGCCGGACCCACCGTCCTGGGCGGCCTCGCCGCGGCGGGGGTACCGGTGAGCACGTCCGGCGCGGCCGAGCGTCAGGGCGTGGTGCACCGGCTCGACGTGGGCACCAGCGGGTTGATGGTGGTCGCCAAGTCCGAGCGCGCTTATTCCGCGTTGAAGCGGGCGTTCCGGGAGCGCACCGTCGCCAAGCACTATCGGGCGCTGGTACAGGGGCATCCCGATCCCACTCGGGGCACCATCGACGCCCCGATCGACCGGCATCCCAAGCACGACTGGCGCTTCGCGGTGGTGGCGGGCGGGAAGCCATCCGTGACGCACTACGAGGTGATGGAGGCCTTCCCTGCGGCGTCGTTGTGCGACGTGGCTCTGGAGACCGGCCGCACCCACCAGATCCGGGTGCATTTCGCCGCGGTGGGGCATCCTTGCTGTGGGGATCTCACCTACGGAGCGGATCCGAGGCTCGCGCAGCGGCTCGGGCTGAGCAGGCAGTGGTTGCACGCTGCGCGGCTGGGCTTTCCGCACCCCGCCGACGACCGCTGGATGGAGTTCACCAGCCCGGACCCGGACGACCTGCGCGGTGCGCTGGACCTGCTGACCGCGCAGGCCTAGCCGGCAGTCGATGACGTTCCGGACCCGCTGGGGACTGCTGATCGCACTGCTCGTGGTGTTCACCCTCACGATGCTGCTGGCTGGACAGCGGGCCCAGCCGCCGCCGGTGACCGGAGTGGAGCGGCTCGGACCCGATTCCGGTGAGCTGGTCGCGGACTACCTACAGCGGGCTGCGGGATCATTTCCGCCGCCCGGCGGCGGTGAGGTGTGGGGACTGGTGCAGCTGGGCGACTATCTCGATCCGGCGGCGGCAGCACAAGAGATGCGTGGTGCGAGACTGTCCAGTGTGGTGCTGCGGGTGCCACTACCTGGTGTGCAGACCGCCTTGATCTTCCAGGACCTACCCGGTCAGCATCCCGCCGTTGAACTGGCGGGCGCGATGCGGGCAGCCGCGCAGGAGCGCGCCCAAGCAGCCGGGCAGGCACCACCTGGGAGCAGGCGGGCTGCCGTCGCCACTGCCGAGGCGGCCCGGTTGCGGGCCGGTTGCACCTGCGTGCTTGCGGTGCTGGTGCGAGCTGATGGTGCCGTGCTACGCGACCTGGCCAGCCGGGTCGGGGTACGCGCCGTGCAAGCGGCCCATCCCGGCACTCCCCGAGAAGATGTGGCGGTCTCGCCACTGTTGCCCGAACAGCGTGACACGGTGGGTCCGGTCTCCGATGAAGGTCCGGTGCCACCGTGAACTCGCGCTCAGGGCAGTTCTACACCGCCTAGCGCGGCGAGTGGGCCGGCCAGCCGCTCGGCGTCGCCGACCACTACTCCCGTGAACCGAGCGGGGGCGAGAAATTCTCGAGCGGCCTCGGCGACCTGGGCGGTGGTGACGGCCTGCAGGCGGGCTGGGTGGGCACCCAGCCAGTCGAGATCCAGACCGACCATGGCCAGCATTTTGAGGTGACTGGCCAGGTTCGATTGGGAGGACATCGCGATGGTGAGCCCGCCGATCGCATAATTCCGCGCGTTGTCCACCTCGGACTTATCAGGGGGAACCAGGGCGATCCGCCCCAGTTCGTAGCGCGTCTCCAGCAGGGCGGCCGCCGTGACCTCGCTCGCTGTGTCGGCCTCGGCGACCACAGTGGCCTGGTTCGAGGCGTGCTCGATACCGGAGTGTGCACTGTAGGTGTAGCCCTTGCGCTCTCGGATGTTCTCCACCCAGCGCGAGGAGAAGTAGCCACCGAAGACCAGGTTCGCCAGCTCCACCGCCGGGTATCGCTCATCGGTGCGCGGCACGGCCTGGGCGGACAGCCGCAATTGCGACTGCACCGAGCCGGGTCGGTCCACCAGTTTCAGATCCGCACCGGTGAGATCGGGCAGCGGGGCGGGCTTGACAGCGGATTTCTCGGATCGCCAGCCCTGCAGGGCGAGGGCTACTGCATCCACAACATACTCAGGTGTGACGTCGCCGACGACCACGAGTACCGCGCCTCGCGGTACCACCGACTGACGATGCAGCGTGCACAGCGCTGCTGGATCGACTGCGGCCACATCGCCGGCCTCCGGTACTTCCCAGGTGACGGAGTGATCGCCATACCGGCGCCGTTGGAGTGCCTCGCGGGCGATCGCCCGCGGTTGGGAACGGCTCATCGTGATCCGCTTCACCAGGCGGGTCCGCTCCTTGACCACCTCGGTATCGGGGTACGAAGCCGACTCGAGTGCATCCGCGAGCACGTCGAGCAGCACGTCCAACTTGCCGGCCAGACCCGAGCCCGCTACCGACAGATGTTCCGGGTCGACTCCGGCGGACAGATCACCGCCCACCATGGCCAGGACACTGTCGATCTCCAACCGATCCCGGCGGGGTGTACCCGACAGGATCGTGGCGCCGAGCAGCTCCGCGCGGGCGGCATGAGTGCGATGTGTACCACCGAACGGGACGCTCAGTCGCAGCTCCACCATCGGCACCGCGGACCGTTGAACGGCGATCACGCGCAGCCCGTTGGCCAGCACGGTGTCCACGGCAGCGGGCGCGCTGAGGGTGCGCTGCCGATCCAGCGGGGGCAGCGCGCGCGGCCCGGCTGCGGTCCGTCCGATCTCCTCGGCATCGCGGTGCAGCATCATCGCTCCTGTCCTGCCAACGCCGCAGCTTGACGGCTCACAGCCGAAGTATCGTTCGCCGGTTCGACGAGCAGCAGCGCCCGGGAGCCCGGCTGCAACCCGGCGGCAGCTTTGGTGAGCTGGTCCGGATGGATCGCGGCTACCATGGCCGGCAGCTCGGCGGCCAACTCCGCACACCCGTGCAGCAGTTCCAAGGTGCCGATGTCCAGTGCCCGGGACGTTATGCGGTCGTGCTCGCGGAACATCGACGTGGCCCACCGGGCGGTGGCCCGAGCCATCTCGTCAGGCTCGGGCCCCTCCTCGGCTAGCCGAGCGAGCTCCTCGTCGATCGCAGCCAGCACCCGCTGCACATCGACCCCAGAGGAAACGACCGCAGTTATCGCGAAGGTGTCCGGGTCGCGGGCGTCCAGCGGCGCGAAGAAGCCACACCGTGCGTTGATGTCAACGACCAGTTCATCGGTGTGCACCAGCCGCTGTGCGAGACGCGAGGAATTGCCGCGGGTGAGCACCGAGGCGAGCAGCTCATGCGCGAGGTAGCCGTCGATGTCTGCGGCCGGGTCGGGCAGCCGGTACCCCAGGGCCACTGCAGGCAGCGGGGCGAGTGGATCGGGTACAGAAAGCCTGCGTTCCAGGCTGGGTAACGGCTCAGTGAATGACGGTCGAGGCGGGACGGAGCGCGCAGGGACGTCACCGAAGTGTCGGTGCACCAGCTCCAGAGTGGCCGCCACGTCAAGATCCCCGGCTACGGTGAGCACCGCGTTGCCCGGTCCGTAGTACGTATCGAAGAATGCTGCACAATCGTCCACGGTGGCCGATTCGAGTTCGGTGAAGTCGCCGTACCCGTTGTGCGCATTGGGGAAGGTGTCATAAAGCACTGGGGGCAGCGTGATCCACGGGAACCCGCCGTAGGGCCGGTTCAGTACGTTGAGCCGGATCTCCTCTTTGACCACATCGACCTGGTTGCGCAGGTTCTCGGCGGTGATTCGGGGCGCTCGCATCCGGTCGGCCTCCAGGAACAGCGCGCGCTCCAGGGCAGCCGAAGGCAGCACCTCGTAGTAAGCCGTGTAATCGAAGTGAGTGGTCCCGTTCGTGACTCCGCCTGATGCCTGCACATGCCGGTAGTGCGCGAGCTTCGCCAGGCTCTCACTGCCCTGGAACATCAGATGCTCGAACAGATGCGCGAATCCGGTGCGACCATTCGGCTCGGATCGGAACCCCACATCATAGTGCACGGACACCGCGACCACCAAGGTGGAGCGGTCCGGAGCTAACACCACGCGCAATCCATTGGGCAGCGTCTCGCGGTGCAACTCGAGCTTCGCCAAGCCGATGTGAGCCATAGCCATACCCCTACTTCCGGTTCAGCTCCGCAGTATCGAGCGGGTCGATCAGGTCAATCGGTTGTGTCGCAAACGGCCGCTGGCAACGGCCCCCTGGTGACCGTTATCAGGACAACGGAAAGACGCTGCATTGATCGAACTATGACTTCATCTTGGCGCCCGCGCCAGGTGCAGCGTTGCACCGAACTCGAGAACAATGCCGCCGTGGGTGTGCATGTGCTCGGCTCCGGCGAAAAATCGTCCGCGGAACTCAGCGCTGCGATAAGCGGGCATTGCCTGGATTCTTGCCTCCAACCCTTGGGTGGCTAGCCAATTCCACAGGGCCTGTGGATCGGACATCGAAATGGGCATCTCGATGGATTTCTTCGTCAGATTGACGAAGCCGCCTTCCTCCAGGAGGGTGTCCAGCTTCTGTTCCGTTAGATAGCCAGTGTCCTGATCCACTTTGGCCTCCTCGAGGCCGGGACTCTGGAAAATTTCAGCTTGCAGCTGGTGCAGCCACTGCAAACGGCCGACGGATTGCTTTTCCAGCGACAAGGCGCACATTCCCGCTGGCGCCAACACGTGCTGGATCTCGGCAATGGCCGCAGCCGGGTCGTCCAGCACCTGCATGACAAAGCCTGCGGTGACGAGGTCGAAGGAGCCGTTGGGGAAGTCGAGCCGACCTGCGTCCATCTGCCGGACGATGATCTCGGGGTAGTCCGAGCTGAGTCGCTCAACCATACCCGCGGATGCGTCGATGGCGGTGACGACGCAGCCCCTGGCGAGTGCGGCGCGGGCGACTGCTCCGCGCCCGGCTCCTACATCGAGCACGCGGGTTCCCCGCTTCGGGTCGACGTAGTCCATCAGCTCTTGCCCGGCGTCAGAGACGTAAAAGAAGATGTCTTCATAACGGTCGGCGAGCATGTCGTACTTCCGCCTGCCCTGCTCAGTGCTGGTCACCGGGACTCCTCCCACTAGCGGCGTGTGTCTAGTTGGTTCGAGATAAAGCTTGTAGTAGGGCGGGCAACCGAGCTGGATGCGGTAGATGAGCCTAGCTCCGCTTCTCTTGCTGGCGATACTGATGTTCTCACAGGTGGCATGTGAGCTGTTCACAGTGCATATTCAAGTTCAAGCCAAACTACTGGGACGGTCCACAGCCGACTGTGTGTCCCGTTAGATGATCGGCAGACCCTCCCGGCAGGGCGCGGTACTGCCACCTCTCCGACCTCGGGCACCGACGTGACGATCTCGGAGGTGGGTGTCGCGGGACGGCTACGGTGCGGGACAGGGCACCTTAGAGGCCTTAGATGCCCTGGTCGAAGACAGATGCCCTGGTCGAAGACCGAGCCGACCAGCCACGTCGACGGGGTGCCCAAGGTGGGGTGACTCAGAGTCGTGTGAGTTTTACACGTCCGTGGGATGAAAACTACATGTGAGACTTATGATGGAGTCCACTATCACAGTGGCCATCGAGTCGTAACTATTGCTCCTGACGCGGACCTTGGGTGGTTGTCGGGGGTCGGCGGTCCCAATTGCACCGAAGTGTAGACCTGGTGCCCGCTTGTGTAGAGAAGACTCCGGCGATCCGTGACAGGGTGCCGGCGAGGAGGCTCCGAATGTCCACTGAGGCTCAACTTCAAGAGTCGACGATGTCTAACACTCGGCATCCACTCGAACCGTTGAGCGCTGACGAGATCACTGCTACGTCGACGATTCTCCGGCAAGAGAGATCGTTGAGTGAAGCAGTGCGTTTCGTCAGTATCGAATTGCACGAGCCCGGAAAGGACCTGGTGCAGGGGCTGGATGCTGGCCAGAGTGTGGATCGTCAGTCATTCGTAGTGTTGCGTGATCGACGTAATCGGGCCACAATCGAAGCAGTCGTCTCGTTGACTCGGGCGCAGGTATGTTCCTGGCGCGAGATTCCTGATGTGCTGCCGATCTTTGCCCGAGATGAGCTACATGAGTGTCAGGAGCTACTCTTCTCCGATTCACGTTTTCTGCAAGCGATGCTTCGGCGTGGGGTGGACGATCTGTCACAGGTGTCGGTTGACATATGGTCGGCGGGCAACACCGGCCCGCAGGACAACCCGACAGAGGGGCGGTTGGTCCGTGCGTTGTTCTTCGTGCGGCGCGGCAAGTTCGACAACCGCTACGCACGGCCGGTGGAAGGCCTGGTAGCACTGATCGACCTGGATCGGGGAGAGGTACTAGAGGTCGTCGATCACGGGGTTGTCCCACTGCCGGAGCGGCCAGGCAACTATATTCCGGAGCTGACCACTGGGCAGATCGAGGGTTATCCTGATAATTTCCCGCCACTAGAACAGTTGCGTGAGGACTTGCGGCCGATCGAGATCACTCAGCCAGAGGGACCTAGCTTCACGGTTGAGGGCCATGCCGTGTCGTGGCAGAAATGGCGGTTGCGAATCGGTTATAATCTACGTGAGGGACTGGTTCTGCACCAGGTGGGGTACGAAGATGGTGGCCGGATCCGACCGATTCTCTACCGGGCGTCACTATCGGAACTTTATGTGAGCTATGGCGATCCGAACCCGACTCATCGAATCAAGCATATGTTCGATCAGGGCGAGTGGGGAATTGGCGGGTTGCTCAACTACCTCGTCCTGGGTTGCGATTGTCTCGGCAACATCCGGTACTTCGATGTGGTGGTCAACGACGCTGATGGCAACTCGCGCACGCTGACCAATGCGATCTGTATGCACGAGGAGGACGTCGGGGTGAGCTGGAAGCACACCGACGGCTCGCTCAGGCATGTGGAGACTCGTCGCAACCGTAGATTAGTGTTGTCCTGTTTTGCGACCGCCAACAATTACGAATATGGCTTCTTCTGGTACTTTTACCTCGACGGTACAATTGAGTTCGAGGTCAAGCTCACCGGCATCGTCTCCACTGGAGCCTTTCCCGCCGGAGATGCACCGCCTGCCTGCGGCACAGTAGTTGCCCCAGGACTGTATGCCCCCAACCATCAGCACTTTTTTAACGTGCGCCTGGACATGTGCGTCGACGGCGAACGTAACTCAGTCTATGAGGTGGACTCCGTTGCCCTACCGCTCGGGCCGGACAATCCAGAGGCTAACGCCTGGGTGAACCGCCGGACATTGCTTGCCAGTGAGAGCGCAGCGCAGCGTGTGGTGGACCCGTTGGCTGCTCGGTACTGGACGGTGGTCAACCAGTCCGTACGCAACGAGCTCGGCCAGCCGGTGGCCTACAAGTTGGTTCCCGGGCACAACATCTTACCACTGGCCGGGAAAGGTTCTCAGACCCTGCGACGCGCCGGGTTCGCCTGCCGGCATCTGTGGGTGACCGCGTACGACCCGGCGGAACGGTATGCAGCCGGTGACTATCCCAATCAACGTCCCGACAATGACGGACTGCCCGTCTACAGCCAAGCTGACCGGCCGCTCGACAACACTGACCTGGTCGTCTGGTACAGTTTCGGCGCCCATCACATTGTTCGGCCCGAGGACTGGCCGGTCATGCCAGTCACCAGCGTCGGATTCCACCTCAAACCGATCGGTTTCTTCAACGGGAACCCGGCACTGGATCTACCACGGCCCCCCATGGAGAGCTGAGGGCCTGGACCTCGACAACGGTTTGTCGAAGGCTTGCCGGATGTGCGGTGAATGTGACTGATGTTGGCTATTGTGTTGCGCTACCGTGTCGGTTTTGCTGGGGCCGTGACGACGCCGATCGCGACCTTAAGCACGGTAGTGCTCGATCGGTCAGCCGCGCTGCTCGACAAGCAGACTGTGCGGGAGGCGGCAATGAGTGCTTGGATCGTGCCGCGAATGCGCGACCTGGGGGCGTTGATCTCCAGACGCCCAACCGCTGTTGACTGAGTTCGGGTACCAGCGCAGCCCTGGCCGACCGGCCAGCGGCGACCCGTTCGTCTCGCCGTCAATCACTTTTGACCATGTTGACCTCGGGTGGTCGACCTGATGGTTATGGGGCTGTGGGAGTGACTCAGCGTGGATGTGAATTTCACACGTTCGAAAAGTGATAACTGCATACAAGACTGATGATGCGGTCCACTATCACGGCGGTCGCTGGCTCGTGATTATTGTTTTGGCAGCGGACGAGAGCGAGTAGAACGGAGAGCTGAGGCGATATGCCTGAGGCCAAGGGGTACGCAGCGTTCGTGTTGGCGGATCCGTCGTTCTTTGACGTGATGCACTCCGAGCGGACCGCCGGTGAGTCTTTTCCCATTGCTGGGCGTCCGTTGCCGGCGGGCTGGAGCTGTTCTGAGCAGGAGGACTGGTTCGTCCTCGATCCCGGTGTCGCCGGTGTCGGCGACCTCCCCATGCAGGGCTGGAAGATTCATGTCTCGGCCACGGTGGATAATGCTGAGCGTGTGCTTGAGGCGGTGTGGGACTACTGTGTTCCGCAGGGTATACAGTTCAAGTTTCTTCGTTCAAAGATCGCTCTGACGGCGCGGGTTTCCAAGTATGCGGACCGCGGTTACAGCGGCAAGCTTGTCGCAATCTATCCTATCGATGACTCGGCGTGCC
The DNA here is from genome assembly GCA_036494005.1 of Pseudonocardiaceae bacterium. Classification (GTDB taxonomy): domain Bacteria; phylum Actinomycetota; class Actinomycetes; order Mycobacteriales; family Pseudonocardiaceae. The sequence continues at coordinate 39,272 of DASXOV010000100.1, forward strand.
AGAAGATCTTGCGTGAGCTCGGTGAGATATTGGACGGTGAGCCGAGCCCGTATATTCTCAGCGATCTGCGTTGGGGCAAAGGCCCGCTCTACGTCCGTTATGGTGGATTCGCTATGCGGTACACAGTTGACGAGCGGGGCAACGTGGTAGCTGCGGTTTCCGATCCCGACGGGAACCTGGTGCTCGATCGCCGGGATCCGATGTTTTACGTGCCACCCTGGGTGCAGCTGCCAGACTTCCTCGCCCCGCATCTGGCGGCGCGCAATGCCGTTACTATCACCGATCTGCCGTATACTTTCGAACACGTCGTACATTTCTCTAACGGTGGCGGTATCTATTTCGGCCGGGACAAGCGTACCGGCGAAGAAGTAGTAATCAAAGAAGGCCGGCCACACGCAGGTGTTGATGCATGGGGCCACGACGCGGTGCGTCGTCTCGAACGTGAGTACGACATCCTCCAGCAGTTGGCCGATATTCCGGGTATTCCGAAGGTTTATGATCTCTTCTGGCTGGGAGAGCACCGCTTCATGGTCATGGAATACGTTGACGGTGACGTGCTGAGCGCAGCGGTTGTGAGACGCTTTCCACTGGTCGACGGGAGCGCCGGGCCGGACGATTATGCCCGCTACGCCGAGTGGGCTATGGACATTCACCGTAAGATCGTGACAACGCTGACGGCGGTGAACGAGCGGGGTTTCGTCTATGGTGACCTGCACCTGTTCAATGTCGTCGTCCGGCCGGACAATACCATCAGCCTGCTGGATTTCGAGGTGACCACACGGGTCGCGGAGGCCACCGGGCCGCTTGGGTTGGGTAACCCAGGTTTCAGTGCTCCGCGATCTGCGACGGGTTTTGCCATCGACCGATATGCACTGGCCTGTATGGGGTTGGCTCTGTTCCTGCCCATGACCAGCCTGGTCGGGCTACACCGGCCGAAGGCCAGGCACTACGCGGAAATCATCGCCGAGCATTTCCCGGTGCCGGCCGACTATCTCACCAGTGCGGTCGAGGCGATCGTGCCGCCGGACACGCCGCACACACCGAGCCCGCGAATCGAACCGGATGTCGATCAGTGGCCCGGGCTGCGGGATGGCTTGGTCCGCGCGATTGTGGCCAGCGCGACACCCGAGCGTGACGACCGGTTGTTTCCTGGTGACCCCGAGCAGTTTTCGGTGGGCGGCCTTGGCCTGGCCCATGGTGCGGCGGGAGTGCTCTACGCCCTGTCCGTCACGGGTGGGGGCCGCTACCCGCAGTTCGAGGAGTGGCTGATGAGCCGGGCGCGGAACCCGGTCAGAGGCACGCGGGTCGGTCTGTGCGACGGGCTGCACGGCGTCGCCTTCGTGGTGGATCACCTCGGATACCGGCAAGAGGCGCTGGACATCCTCGACATCTGTACCCGGGAGAAGTGGGAGATCCTCGGGCCGGACCTGGCCACCGGGCTGGCCGGAATCGGGCTCAATCTCTTGCACTTCGCCGACCTCACCGGTGAGCCGGCGTTGCGCCTGGCCGCCCACCGGGCCGCCGAGCTGGTCGCCGAGAACGTGGGCCACGCCCAGCCCGACGACGATGGCACACTGAAGATCAGCGGCGGGGGTCAGCCGTATGCCGGCCTGATGCGCGGCCGCGCCGGTCAGGGACTGCTGCTGCTGCGGACCTACGACGACACCGGCGATACAGCTTTCCTTGATCGCGCCGCGGTGGCCCTGCGGCAGGATCTGCAGCGCTGCGTCGTGCGGCCCAACGGCAGCATGGAGGTCAACGAAGGCTGGCGAAGCATGCCCTACTTTGACGTGGGCAGCGTGGGTATCGGCCTGGTCCTCGACGAGTATCTCACCCGTCGCGATGACGAGCAGTTCGCCGAAGCGATCGGCCGTATCGAACCTGCCGCTGGATTGACGATGTACGTCTTGCCAGGGTTGTTCACCGGACGGGCCGGGATCCTGCTCTGGCTGGCTGGCCGGTCCCCGGCGCCGATCACCGATCCCCGAGTGGCCAAGCAAGTGCGCGGGCTGGCCTGGCATGCGCTGCCCTTCGCCGACGGCATGGCCTTTCCCGGCACCGAGCTGATGCGGCTGTCGATGGACCTAGCCACTGGCACGGCCGGAATACTGCTCGCCCTGGGCGCGGTACTGCACGACCAGCCAGTGCACCTCCCCCTGCTGACCCCCACCCGGCGCCCGATCACGGCGCCCACCCCCCAGACCCCCGCGCCAACCGGAGCGGGTTTCGCGGTTCACCAGCACTAGAAGGAGAAGACAATGTCGATTCTTGACCTGCAGGCCATGGAAGCACCTCAGGGCGGCAGCCAGGACTGTGGGCATGGAAGCTCCGCCAGCGGCCACAGCTGCCCCAGCACCCTCAGCGTCACGCTGTGCAACGGCACCTCGGGCCTGAGCGTGTTGATCTGCCACTGACAGCCAACGCTGTCTAGCTGAAGACAAGGACGCGGCCCCGGGCGATTGCTGCTCGCCCGGGACCGCGTCTCCAGCGTAGCTCCCCATCCTACCACCAGGAGATCACGTGTCGACCTTCAGCGAGATCGCGCGGCGAGCAGGCGGCTGGCTGCCGCTGATCGGCGTGACCGCCATGGTCGGCACACTGACGACACTGGCTCTGCCCACTGTGCTCGGCCACGCCATCGACTCCATCGTGGCCAGTGAAGACAGTGTTCGATGGCTTGCGCTAGCCGTTGGACTGATCGCTCTCGGCATCATCGTCGATCTGGTCAGTGTGTTCGCTGGCACCGCGTGTGTGGTGGGCACCACGGCGTGGTTGCGCAACCGACTGGTCCGGCATCTGCTTGCGATCGGTCCCGAGGGCTTCCGTAGGTTCGAGACCGGTGACCTGGTGACCCGGATCTCCGGAAATGCCACCGACGCGGCGCGCGCCGGCCCGAGCTTGGTGACTGTCGGCTCCGCCGTACTGCCCACGCTTGGCAGCCTGGTAATGCTGGCGTACATCGACCTCTGGGTCGCGGGCGCTTTCCTCGCCGGAGTCGCACTCGTGGCCTTGGTGTTAAAGACCTTCACACAGCGGACCGCGGCGGTCGTCACCTCGTATCAAAGGACGCAGGGCCGTATCGCCGCCCGGCTTACCGAGTCCCTGGCCGGTGTCCGGACGATCGCCGCCGCCGGCACTGTCGAACGTGAGGAGCTGCGAGTACTCGAGCAGCTGCCCGATCTGCATGACGAGGGCAGACAGAGCTGGCAGGTGCTATCCACCACGGTCGCCCAGGCTGCGGTGGTGGGTCCGTTGGTCACGGTCGTGGTGCTCGCTGCGGGCGGGCTCGCCTTGTCTCAAGGGCGGATCAGTCCTGGAGATCTGTTCGCGGCGGCGCAGTACGCCGCGATCGGTGCCGGGTTAGGGAGTTTGACGGGAAGTTTTGGGGCATTCGCTCGGGCTCGGGCAGGCGTGCACCGCGCGGCGGAAGTGCTCACCGTAGCGCCGGTCGAACACGGTCGACGCGAGCTGTCCGAAGGCCCCGGGCGCCTGGAGTTCCGCAATGTCACAGCCCGCGCGGGAGACGTCACCTTGCTGCACGACATTGACTTGGCGCTGCCTGGGGGAGCCGCGGTGGCCATTGTCGGATGTTCCGGTGCCGGCAAGTCAGTGCTGGCCGCGCTCGCTGCTCGGCTGCGAGATCCGGACGAGGGCGAGGTGCTGCTCGACGGCGTACCGCTGAGCGACCTCAGTCACCAGGCGTTGCGCACGGCCGTCGGCTGCGCATTCGAACGTCCGGTGCTGGTTGGTGCGACGGTTGCCGATGTGATCGGAATGGGACTTGAGGCAGGGCAGGTGCAGTCAGCCGCGCGGGCCACCCACGCTCACGAGTTTGTGAGCCGACTCCCGCTGGGGTACAACACCCCGCTGACGGATGCCCCGATGTCAGGCGGTGAGGCGCAGCGGCTGGGTTTGGCCCGCGCGTGGCACGCGCAGCGGCTGCTCGTGCTCGACGACGCGACGTCCAGCCTCGACATGGTGACCGAGATGCAGATCAGCCGTACCTTGACCGGTGATCACGGCGGGCGAACCCGCCTCATCGTCACCCACCGGGTGAGCACCGCGGCACGGGCCGATCTCGTGGTGTGGCTGGAGAACGGACGAGTGCGGGCAGTCGGGCCGCATCAACGGCTGTGGGACCACCCCGACTTCCGGAAGGTCTTTGGATGAAGCGCGAGCTGTGGTTCGGCGTCAGGGCACTGCGCCGGAAGTCATTGTTGGCGCTCGTCGCCTGGTCGATCCCGGAGGCATTGCCCACCGCATTCTCCGGTCTCGCGGTCGCGCGCGCTGTCGATGACGGCTTCCTGGTAGGTCGGCCGAGTGTGGGAATGGCCTGGCTGGCCGGGCTGATGGCGACATCGGTGGTCAGTGCGGCCGGATCCCGAAAGGTGTTCTACTATCTCGGCGATCTGGTCGAGCCGTTCCGAGATGATCTCGTCCGCCGAGTGGTGGGTGGCTCACTGCGTAGGGGCGTTGCGGGTCACCCGGATGACGGCGCGCTGGCGCGGCTGACCAGGCAGGTCGAGGTCGTCCGGGACACCTACGGCGGGCTGCTCGTGGTGATCCGTGGATTTCTTGTCTCAGTGATCGGCGTCGTGGTGGGGCTTTTGTCCATCTCGCCGATCGTCGTGCTGCTGATCGTGCCACCGTTCCTGTTCGGTTTGGCCTTATTCCTTGCCACGCTCGGGCTGTCCGCCTCCCGGCTACGGGTATCGATACTCGCGGACGAGCGATTGGCGAGGGCTGCGAGCTTGGTGCTCGCCGGGACCAGAGACGTGGTCGCGAGTGGTGCCGAGAAGCACGCTGCGGCCATGGTGGCCAAGCCGGTCACCGAGCAGGCCGATGCCGAGCGGTCGCTCGCCAAAGTCGCGGCGCTGCGTACCCTCTGCTTCTCCGTCGGTGGTTGGCTGCCGCTGCTGATCGTGCTGTTCGCGGGTCATTGGCTGGTTGGCCAGGGGCTCACCACCGGTATCATCATGGGTGGGCTGACCTATATCTTGTCCGGTCTCCAGCCAGCCTTGCGGACCTTCATGGCCGGGGTGGGTGGCAGTGGGCTTCGCTTCGTAGTGACGCTAGGCCGTATTCTCGATGCAACCACGTCAACTCCCGCCATACCCGTTGTGCGTACACCACCAGCTGAGGCACGGATTACATGACGACCAAAGGCCACGACCTCATCCTGCGGGATGTGACGTTCGCTTACGGGCCACATTCCGATCCGGTGTTGCGGAGCCTGAACCTGACCGTGCCAGCCGGCGATCACCTGGCTGTGGTCGGGCCGAGTGGCATCGGTAAGTCCACGCTCGCCGGTCTGATCTCCGGGCTGTTGCGGCCGGACTCCGGCACCGTCGAGATCGACGGCGAGGCCGTCGCCGATCTGCCTACCGCCCGGCTGGCGCGGATGCGGACCTTGATTCCGCAGGAGGCGTACGTCTTCGCGAGTACCCTCTGGGACAACCTGACCTACCTGTGCTCCAACGCCACCATCCGGCAAGTGGACTATGCGGTGGCAACTCTCGGCGCGGAACCGCTGATCGCAAAGCTCGGCGGGGTCGAGGCGGAGCTGGCTCCTTCCGAGCTGTCCGCCGGGGAGCGGCAACTCATCGCTCTGGTGCGTGCCTACCTTTCTGCCGCACCTCTCGTGGTGCTCGACGAGGCCACCTGTCACGTTGACCCGACCACCGAGCGACGAGCCGAGGATGCCTTCGCCGACCGGCACGGCACGCTGATCGTGATTGCGCACCGGATCAGCTCCGCCCTGCGGGCCCGTCGGATCCTGGTACTGGACGGGATCAGTGCGACTGTGGGAGATCACCGAA